>CALZMA010000043.1 GCA_945788445.1 uncultured Bacteroidales bacterium
GGACCGAGCAGGCGGTCCAGCTGGTTTCGGAACGGGAGGGGGAGCATGGCGGGGAGGGAGAAGGAGGTGGTAATGTTAAACGCTTACTTTCGCTGCAATGTGGGGCCAGGGGTCGTAGCCTTCGAGGCGGAAGTCTTCGTAGCGGAAGCTGAAGAGGTCTTTCACGTCGGGATTGAGCACCATGCGCGGCAGGGGCCGCGGCGTGCGGGTGAGCTGGAGGCGGGCCTGTTCGAGGTGGTCGAGGTAGAGGTGGGTATCGCCCGTGGTGTGGACAAACTCGCCGGGCTCCAGTCCCGTCACCTGCGCCACCATCTGGAGGAGCAGGGCGTAGCTGGCGATGTTGAAGGGCACGCCGAGGAAGGTGTCGGCCGAACGTTGGTAGAGCTGGAGCGAGAGGCGGCCGTCGGCCACGTAGAACTGGAAGAGCAGGTGGCAGGGGGGCAGGTTCATTTTGTCGAGGTCGGCCACGTTCCACGCCGAAACGAGGATGCGGCGCGAGTTGGGCTCTTCCTTGATTTGCCGCACCACCTCTGCGATTTGGTCAATGTGGCCGCCGCTGTAGTCGGGCCACGAGCGCCACTGGTAGCCGTAGATGTGGCCCAGCTCGCCGTCGGGGTCGGCCCACTCGTCCCAAATCCTTACGCCGTTTTCCTGGAGGTAGCGCACGTTGGTGTCGCCGCGGAGAAACCAGAGGAGTTCGTGGATGATGGAGCGCAGGTGTAGCTTTTTCGTGGTGAGGAGGGGGAAGCCCTCGGCGAGGTCGAAGCGCATCTGGTGGCCGAAGATGCTGCGCGTGCCCGTGCCGGTGCGGTCGCCCTTCACGTGGCCTTCGTCGAGTATCTTCTGCAGGAGGTTGAGGTATTGCTGCATGGGGAGAGAAGTATGGCTTTGTATATTATATGCGTGCAAAAGTAGTGGAAAATCGGGGAGTTTGCGCTACTTTTGCGCTTTCAAAGCAAAATATTCCCCTTTCATGAAACTTTCCCTTATCTGTGCCTTGGCCGAGAACGGGGCCATCGGGCTGCGCGGCGGCCTGCTCTACCGCCTCCCGGCCGACCTGAAACATTTCAAACAGCTCACCGTGGGCCACACCGTGCTGATGGGCCGCAAGACCTTCGAGTCGCTGCCGAAGGGCGCGCTGCCGGACCGCCGCAACCTCGTGGTGTCGCGCCAGCCCGGCTATGCGGCGCCGGGCATCGAGGTGTTTGCTTCCATCGAGGAGGCCCTCGCGGCCTGTGCGGCCGGCGAGGTGGTCTTCGCCATGGGCGGCGAGAGCGTCTATGCCGCAGCCCTGCCCCTGGCCACCGACCTCTACCTCACGCACATCCACGCCACGCCCGCCGAGGCCGACACGTTTTTCCCCGCCTGCGACCTCGCGCAGTGGAAGCTCCTCGAGAGCGAGCGCCACGAGGCGGACGAGCGCAACGCCCAGCCTTTCACCTTTGCCCACTACCGCCGCTCGCGCTAAGGCGGCCTTGACCGAAAACGATGCAGGTTGCGGAGCACGCGCTCCGCAACCTGCATCGTCTGGTATGTGGGCCTCAGCGGCCGATCGACTGTATTTTCCGCCTTACGCCCTTGGAGATTTCCACAAAGAGGTAGCCCTGCTTGTTGGCCTTCACCTGCTTCTCGACCGAGGCGTACTTCCGCCGCGCATACTCCTTCGACTTCTCGAACGTGAGGCGCGACATTTCGCCCTGCGACTTGCCCTGCATCGTGGAGTCGAGCTTTTCTTCGGGGAAATAGTCGTCGAGGTCGATGTCGCCTATCATCGTGGTTTCGAGGAAGGTAAGGTTTTTCCGCGAAGCGTCGGTGTAGTAGCCGACAAACATGTGTCCCGGTATCTGCACGAGCACCGGGGTGATGTTGATGGCGCGCAGGAGGGAGGCGAAGAGGACGCTGCCGTCCACGCAGTTGATTTGCGACGAGCCGAGGGCATCCTCGAAGGTGCGCACGCGCTGGGCGTAGACCACGTTGCTCGACAGGCTCGAATAGCTCACGGAGCTGTAGCGGAACTTGCGTTTCTGGAGCACGTTCCACAGGGCGTAGACCTGCTGGTTCACCGACGCTTCCGTGCCCACCTGGTAGCCTTGGAAGCGCTTCACGATGCGGGTGTTGAGGGCCTCGCGCAGCACTTTGTCAATGAGGGGATGCTCCTCGTTCACGTAGGCCGCGTAGAAGAGGCGCGTGCTCACGAAGGTGGTCTTGCCGTTGGCCAGTGGCTTCACGTAGCCTATGAGGCATTCGTTCACGCTCCGCATGCTGAAGGTGCGGTTGCGCTGCCCCCAGTCCTTGCCGTCGACCACCACTTGCGCCACCACGTTGATGGGTTCGGCCTGCTGGTTGGTGCGCAGGGCCTCGTAGCGCCAGAGGATTTCGGGGTAGATGATGTACTCCTCGCCCTTCTCGGGCAGTACGAAGGTGGAGGCGGAGCGGGCGTAGAAGGGCGTTTCGTCGAGTTCGATGCGCACGATGGCCCCCTCCTTCGGTGAAGTGAGGCGGATGGCCACGCCGGACTTGGCGTTGCCCAGGCATTTCCCGTCCATGGGCTGCACAATCTGGGCGTCGGTCGTGGCCAGCGAGAGGATGGCCGAGGGGAAGAAGTTGCCGCCCAGGGGGTCTACAATCTCGTAGTCGTCCACGAAGGGGCGGCGCACCATCACAAAAATGGTGACGGCGCTGACCAGCATGACCAAGGCGCTGACCACGACAACCAGGCGCCATACGAAGCGGCGGCGCTCTATCCTGACGAGTCGGGAGAACATGGGGCTTAGCAGTTGGCGAGGGTGTAGAGATAGAGGACTGCGGCGGGGATGGCGAGGAGCGAGGAGTCGAAACGGTCGAGCATGCCGCCGTGGCCGGGGAGCATGTGGCCGCTGTCCTTGATGCCGAGCTGGCGTTTGAGGAGGCTTTCCACAAGGTCGCCCCACGTGCCGAAGACGCATACGGTCAGGCCCAGTCCAAGCCAGCCCGCGAGGGTGAGCTTGTCGGGGAAGAAATGCGCCAGCGCGCCGCCGACGACGAGACAGAGCAGGCCGCCGCCGATGCTGCCCACCCACGACTTGTTGGGCGAGATGCGCTCGAAGAGTTTGGCGGGGAAACGGCGGTGGAGCAGGGAGCCGCAGACGTAGGCACCCGTGTCGCTGGTCCAGAGGAAGAGGAACACGCTCAGGGGGTAGATGGGCTCAAACTGCACGCGGCCGCTGAGGGCATCGTACTGGAAGGCGAGCACGCTGAGCAGGGAGAAGCCGAGGGCTATGTAGACCTGCGAGGCGAAGGCGTAGGCCCAGTTTTTCAGCGGGTCGGCCTTTTTCAGGTAAAGCTCGCTCACGAGCAGGTAGACCACGGAGACGAGATAGGGGACAAAGGCCCGCGAGGGCACATAGTCGGCACAGAAACCGGCAAAGGCGAAGAAGAGATAGACGGAGGCAACGGTGTTGATGAGCCGATTGACCGAAGCGCCCGCATGGCGGTTCACGATGCCCGAAAACTCCCACACGGTGAGTCCCGTGACGAGGGCGAAAAGGGAAACGAAGGTGAGGGGGCTGTAGAGAATGCCTCCGACCAGCACGGCCACGAACACGACGCCCGTGAGGGCACGCAAAACGAGGTTGTTCATACTTCTGTGGGATTGGGGATAGGTTTACAGGTTGCGCGGGGCGGGCCTCCGGGCGGCCCGGGCGGGGATGTCCGGCAGGAAAAAGGCGATGCCGGACCGAGGCGGGCACTCCTTATATATATAATAGGAGTGGTCGCGTGAAACGCGCGGAGGGTAATATAATACGTCGGGAGTTGATGTGAAAGGTCGGGAGTGAATCCGACAGGTAGAGAAGTGGATGTGAAAGGTTGAGAAGTTAATCCGACAGGGCGAGATGTTAAAGCAACAGGTCGAGAAGTGGATGTGAAAGGCCGAGAAGTTAATCCGACAGGGCGAGAGTGCAGGCGAAAAGTTCGGGCGAGCTTAGCGTTCAAGGCAGGAGGCCCGAAGGGCTGACCTTTAGCCCATAGCCCAGGGTGAAGCCCTGGGTTCACCCGCACTACATCCGATGAGCCCTGTAAGGGCGACAGCTCTATGCGGACGTATAAGGGTGCCGCCCCTACAGGGCTCATCGCATTATCCTCGGCCTAACCCAGGGCTTCACCCTGGGCTATGGGCTGAAGGTCAGCCCTTCGGGCCTCCATGTTGAGCGCAGGTTGGACCATGCGCAGCATGCTGCCAAAGGCCCGTTTAGCTTTCGCCCTTCGCACCTTCGGCTTCGCCCTTCGCCTCCTCGGCCTCGAGCTTGCGGGTGCGCGCTTCGGCGAGTTTCACCGCCTCCTCTTCCATGAGCACGTCGGTGCGGCTCTTCCAGGGGCGCGGGCCGAAGATATTCTTCACGTCTTCGGTGAAGATAACCTCGCGTTCGCAGAGCAAGTCGGCGAGCGCCTTGTGCTTCTCGGCGTTTTCGGTGAGCAGGCGCTTGGCGCGGTCGTACTGTTCGGCCACCATGCGCTTCACTTCGGCGTCGATGAGTTCGGCGGTCTTTTCCGAGTAAGGCTTGGAGAAGCCGTAGTCGCCCTGCGAGTTATAGTAGCAGATATTGCTGAGGTTTTCGCTCATGCCATAGTAGGCCACCATGGCGTAGACGCGCTTCGTGACGCGCTCCAGGTCGTTGAGTGCGCCGCTCGACACGCGTCCGAGACACAGTTCCTCGGCCGCACGTCCGGCGAGTATCGAACAGATTTCGTCGAGCATCTGTTCCTTCGTCGTGATGGTGCGTTCTTCGGGCAAATACCACGCTGCGCCGAGCGCCTGGCCGCGGGGCACGATGGTCACCTTGATCAGCGGATTTGCATGCTCGAGGAGCCACGACACCGAGGCGTGTCCGGCCTCGTGGATGGCGATGGAGCGTTTTTCCTCCTCGGTCATCACCTTCGAAGTCTTCTCCAGACCGCCGACAATGCGGTCCACGGCATCGATGAAGTCCTGTTTGCCCACCTTTTCCGAGCCGTGGCGTGCGGCAATGAGGGCCGCTTCGTTGCAGACGTTGGCGATGTCGGCGCCCGAGAAGCCCGGCGTCTGCCGGGCGAGGAGTTCGACATCGAGGTCCGGGTCGAGCTTGAGCGGGGCCAGGTGTACCTTGAAGATAGCCACGCGTTCGGAGAGTTCGGGCAGGTCCACGTAGATCTGTCGGTCAAATCGTCCGGCGCGGAGGAGGGCGTGGTCGAGGATTTCCACGCGGTTGGTGGCGGCGAGCACAATCACGCCCGAGTTGGTGCCGAAGCCGTCCATTTCGGTGAGCAGCTGGTTGAGCGTGTTCTCGCGCTCGTCGTTGCCTCCCATGGCCGAACTCTTGCCGCGGGCGCGGCCGATGGCGTCAATCTCGTCGATGAACACGATGCAGGGCGACTTCTCCTTGGCCTGCTGGAAGAGGTCGCGCACGCGGCTCGCGCCGACGCCCACGAACATCTCCACGAAGTCGGAACCCGCCATGGAGAAGAAGGGCACTTCGGCCTCGCCGGCCACGGCCTTGGCGAGGAGGGTCTTGCCCGTGCCCGGAGGGCCCACGAGCAGGGCTCCCTTGGGTATCTTGCCGCCGAGCTTGGTGAACTTCTGGGGGCATTTAAGGAACTCAACGATTTCCTGCACCTCCTGCTTCGCGCCTTCGAGCCCGGCCACGTCCTTGAACGTGACATTGGTACCGTTCTTGCCGTCTTTCTCGATGATGCGGGCCTTGCTCTTGCCTATGCTGAAGATGCCGCCCGAGGGGCCACCCGCTCCCATGCGGCGGAACATGTAGAACCAGAGGAAGACGAGCAGGAGGATGGGGAGGAGCGAGCCGAGCAGCTGCAGGAAATAGTTGCTGCTCTCCTCGTAGCGCACGACGCCCTTGTAGTTTTTGTCGAGGAAGTCCGTGACTTTATCGATGGTGGGATACTTGGCCGCGACGGTGGGTCTGGTGCCCACCTTGTCGCTTCCGGCCTTGAAGACCTCGCGGATGTGCTGCGGTTGCACCACGAAGCGCACCTCGCTCTCGCTCTTGTCGACCACCACCTCGCGGGCATAGCCCTTCTGCACATAGGCGCGGAAGGCGGAATAGTCTACCTCCTGTTTCTGGCCGCCTGCGCTGCCGGAATTGCCCTGGTAGAGCATGATGGCCAGGCCGGCGATGACGGCGAAGTAGACCCAGGTGAGGTTGAACCCGGGCTTTTTCCCCGTGGGCTGCTTGCGCGGCTGTTGGGGGTTCGGTTGTTGTGGCATATTCTGTTTTAGGGGTTAAAGTGTGACGCTGTGCGGCCCTGCAAATAGCGTGCCTTGCTTCGCGGCCACTTGTGATAATTAGTCAATGTCGGCAAACTGTACCACCTCGGCGTCGTCCCAGAGGTGTTCGAGGTCGTAGTGTTCGCGTGCCTCGGCGAGGAACACGTGTACCATGACGGTGCCGTAGTCGAGGGCGACCCATTCGGCGTTCTGGCGGCCGCAGATGGCCGCGGGCTTCTCGGCGGCGCGGGTGCGGGCAAATTCTTCTACCGAATCGGTGATGGCATCGACCTGCTGGGGCGAACCGCCCGTGCATATCACAAAATAGGCGCAGGGTGCCGTGTCGATTTCTTGCAGATTGACCGTTACCACGCTGCGTCCCTTCTTCTCGTGAATGCCTTCGATGATTGTATCTACCAGTTGTTGTGTTGTTGCCATTGGAGCTTGTTATATATTATAATAGGAGTGAGTTTCTTGCTTTTTGAGGCGGCAAAGTTAGTGAGAAATAGGAGCAAAGCAAAAGAAAAGCACAAAGGAGTTGTGCAGAAAGGCGGGGATTAAACAACAAATAGGGAAAACCAAAGATTTTTTAAGGAAATGTCACTACATTTGCCGCCACTCATTCCACACTTCCATGAAGAAAATGCTCAAACCCTTAGGCTTCGTGCTCGCCGTCCACGGTGCGGCCCTCGGAGTCATGTCCCTTTTCCGCCTCGTCTTCTTCTGCTCCGTGCAGGGGCAGCTCCCGGCCGGGGCCGGCGCGCGCCTCGACTGGATAGCGCGGGCCTTCGCCAACGGAGTCTGGTTCGACAACGTCATCGCCTGCTACCTCACCGCCCTACCCCTCCTCGTGGCCGTCGTGGCCTTGGTGGCGGGCCGGTGGCGTCCCGTCCTGTACAAAGCCTTCGCCTGGTGGTACGGCCTGCTCTACGCCCTCGTGTTCATGGGCTGCGCGGCCAACGTGCCCTACTTCGGCTACTTCAGCCGCCTCCTCAACGGCTCCATCTGGAACTGGGCCGAATACGGCACGCAGACCTTCGGCATGATTTTCGGCGAGCCTTCGTGGTGGGGCTACATTGCCCTCTACTTCCTCAGCGCGGCCGGCTTCGGCGGCTTCCTCGCCTGGCTCGTGCGGCGCTTTGCGGGGAAAGGCAAGGGGCAGGCCCCTCGTCCCTCCGTGGGCGCACGCTGCGGCGCGCTC
>CALZMA010000044.1 GCA_945788445.1 uncultured Bacteroidales bacterium
TGCCCTACGTCGGGGGGACCTTGGAGAAGGCCGACCCCGAACGCCTCGTGGTGAACCTCCGCCAGCTCGACTGCACCACACTCGTCGAGACCGTCTGGGCCCTGGCGCTCACCCGCCGCGAGGGCAGCGACCGCTTTGCCGACTATTGCCGCAACCTCCAGCGCCTGCGCTATTGGGGAGGGGAAATGGACGGCTACCTCTCGCGGCTCCACTACTTCACGTGGTGGATGCACGACAACCTCCGCAAGGGCATCATGGAGGAAGTGACCGACCCGGCCCACTGTACCGCCGTCATCAACGTGGAGAACCACTACATGTCCGCCCACCCGGACAAGTACCGTTTCCTCAAGGCCCATCCCGAGTGGGTCGACAGCATCGCCCGCCTCGAAGCGCGCTACAACGGTCCCGACGGCCGCTACCTCCCGGCCGCAGCCACAGCGCGGAAGCGCAGCGAGCTCTCCTTCATCCACGACGGCGACCTCGTGGCCATCGTCACGAAGAAAGACGGGCTCGACTATTCCCACCTCGGCTTTGCCGTGTGGGGCAAGGACGGCCTGCTCCATCTCCTCAACGCCTCGTCTATCCACCACAAGGTGGTAGAAGAGCCCAAGACCCTCAGGCAGTATCTGCGTGAGCACCCCTCGTCCATCGGCATCCGCCTCTTCCGCCTCGTTCCCTGAGGCACAGCCCTGCAGGAGCAGCGGTCGCAGCCTGGATTCCTTAGAAAAAATTTTTTAATCCTCCAAGAAGGCCCATTTCCTTCAGATTTTCAGCACATTCCGCCGCTTTCGAAGCGCTTCGAAGGCGGCGGACGCTTTGTCCGCGGCTGAAAAAAGAGGGGGGAAGACTTTTCCCGATTGAAAAGAAAGAGATACTTTTGCACTATGATTGAACTCTCACGACATATCGAAAGCCTTCTGCTCACCCACGACTGCGTCATTGTGCCCGGTTTGGGGGGCTTCGTCACGCACTACGTGCCGGCCCGCAGAATTGCTGAGGAGCAGCTCTTCCTGCCCCCCAGCCGCAGTGTCGGGTTCAACCAGCAGCTCACCCTCAACGACGGACTCCTCGTGCAGTCCTACATGCAAGCCTACGACACCAACTACCCCGAAACCCTCAAGTTGCTCGAGGAAGGCGTGAACCGCCTGAAGCAGCAGATTGAGGAGGAAGGGCAGTTTGAACTCTCGGGTATCGGCACCCTGCGCCTCGGCATCGGCGGCAAATACAGCTTTGTCCCCTGCGAAGCCGGCGTGCTCGCCCCCGAACTCTACGGTCTCGATGCCTTGCCCCTCCGTTCGATCGAGCAGGAAGTGGCCGGCGACAGCGAGTCGCAGCCCCTCCGCACCTCGAAGCACCGCACCCGCAAGGTGAGCCTGCGCCGCACCGAAGGCCACTACACCTTCAGCATCCACCGCGAAATCCTCAACTACGTGGCTGCCGCGGCAGTCGCCGTCTTCTTCTACGTGCTCTGGGCTACCCCCGTGGCCCATGTTGGCAACACCGGCCAGACCGCTTCGAACTTCTTCGAGCGCCTCTTTGTCGCCCCCGAAGCCGATGCGGCCGCAGCAGTTGCGCCGCAATCCCAGCCTCAGCCCGCAGCAAAGCAGACCCCGGCCCCGAAGGTGCAGCCCGAAACGCCAGCAGCTGCCCAGCAGGCCGCTCCCGAGGCCGAAGCAGCTCCCCAGGCCGGCGAGCCTGCACCCGTTGCTGCCCCCGCAGCCCAGTCGGCTCCCGCTCCGGGCCACTCCGCTGCCGCACCGGCCCAGCCCGCCGAGCGTTCCGAAGCTGCCCCTGCAGCCCAGTCCGCTCCTGCCCCCGAAGCGAAGAAGCAGGCCGAAGCCGGACGCTACACCATCGTCCTCGCCAGTGCCATCACGCAGGCCAATGCCGAGCAGTTTGTGGCCCAGCTTCAGTCTGAAGGCTATCGCGAGGCAGCCGTCTACAAGCGCGGTCGCATGGTCCGCGTGGTGTATGGCGCTTACACTTCCGAGCAGGAAGCGCAGGCCCAGTTGCGCAAGTTGCGTCAAAGCGAAGCCTTTGCCGATGCTTGGGTGATGGACAAGTGAGGCCCCTATTTCCTTTCAGAATCAAGATTTTTTTAGCTGTGTGACCCGAGTTGCCAGGCATCCGACCGCTCACAGCCCGCAAAGGGCAGGCGTTGCCTTGGGAACTCGATTTTTATTTTCCCACACTCCACGAATTATAGCAACCAGCCGATGAAACGTATTCGCTGTCCCAAGTGCGACGAAGCCATCCTCTTCGACGAAACCCAGTACGAGCCCGGCCGCGTGTTGGTCTTCACCTGCCCCGGCTGCAACAAGAAGTTCCGCATCCGCATGCCCGACAAGGCATCTGCCGCCCGCAGGGCCGAGGAAGAGGCCGAAGTCTACGGCCGGCTCGTTGTGCTCGAAAACGCCTTCCAGTTCAGGCAGGAAATCCCCCTTCGCGAAGGCGAGAACGTGGTGGGCCGGCTTGTCAAAGGCACGGCGGCCAATGCGCCCATCAAGACCGTTGACCCCAGCATCGACACCACCCACTGCATCATCAGCGTGAAGCCCCAGCCCGGCGGGGGCGCAAAATTCATTCTGCGCGACGGACCTTCCAACACGGGCACCTTCCTGCGCGGCGACATCCTCGCCGACAAAGACCGCGTGGTGCTGCACGAAGGCGACATCCTTAACCTCGGCGCCGCCACAGCCATCCTGCGCGAAGGCGCAGCGTCCGACGAGGAGGAATAGCGCCCCGAGGCCCCTTCGCCTCCCCTTCTTTTCCTTATTCAAAATCGCCCCGCCATGAAGCAAGTCCTTCTTTTCCTTTTTCTGTGCTGCGCCACGGCAGTCCGCGGTGCTGTGCCGACCGACTCCCTGTCCCAGCGGCCTTTCGAGGGCCACTTTTTCTGTGAAGAAACGGGCGTACACCTCTACCTCAACCTCTACGAACCCACGCTGACCGCCCCGGGCTTCGACTTCCTCGGCCCGCTCGGCGGATACATGCTGGGCGACATCTACGGCACATGGATGCTCACGAAGCACAGCATCCACGGGCGCAAGGCCAAGCTGCGTTTCAGCAACGACATCGGTTCCGACTCGCAAGACATCGAGTGGGTGCAAACCTCCGACTCCACCTACACCTACAAGGCCGTGGGGGGCAACGCCATCCGCCGTGCCGAAGGGCGCAAGCTCGTGAAGGTGACCGGAGAAATGGTTTTCAAGAGAAAGTAATCGCTGCATCCATGAAGTTCAAAGCCCTGCGTCTGTGGGCCGAAAGCCTTGCCAACGCCGTCGTGCCCCGCTATTGCATCATCTGTGAGCGCAGGCTCTGGGCGACCGAGGAGTGTACGTGTCTCTCCTGCCTCATGCAGCTCCCCCGCACAGGGTTCAAGGGGAAGAAGGGCAACATTGTGGAACGTATTCTCTGGGACGAACGCATCACGACGCAGCGCGGAAACAGTTTTCTCTATTACCACCCCGAGTCCGTCTATTGCAACATATTCTTCAGCTTCAAGTACCTGCACAATCCTGCAACCGCAGTCTTCTACGGCAAGATGATGGCCCACGACTTGGAGTATACCGACTTTTTTCAAGGCATAGACCTCCTTGTGCCCGTCCCCCTCTCCGGCAAACGCTTCCTGAAGCGCGGCTACAACCAGAGCGAAAGGCTCGCAGCCGGCGTTTCGGCGGTCACGGGCATCCCCGTCTGTACCGAAGCCCTGCAGCGCGTGTCCGACAACGTGTCGCAGACCCGCCTCACGGTCGAAGAGCGCCGCGAAAACGTGCAACAGATATTCCGTCTGGTGCGTCCCGACCTCGTGACGGGCAAACACGCACTCCTCATCGACGACGTCATCACCACGGGCAGCACCATCAAGCAGTGCGCCTACTGCCTGCTCGAAGCCGAGGGAGTGAAGCTCAGCGTCCTGTCGCTCGCCATTTCCTATTTCCACAGCCGCCACGTCTTTCCCCACGGCTGCGACCCCGACTACGGCGAGGAAGAACCCGCCGCGATAGGGTAGGGGAAGCGATGCCCCGAACCGCCACAGAACTCCCCCCGCCAAGTGTATAAGATGCGGGCGCAGGAACGTTATAATTAACAAATTGATAACTTCAGAAAGACTTTCGCGTTAATTTTATGAGAGCGGGCAGATAAAAGCCCAATTTTATTAGCAGAACGCGTGCCCCCTCCCTACCTTTGCGAGCATGAAAAAGTCAACAATCTGGTTCATTGCTGTGACGATGGGGCTCCTCTTCTTGGGGCTGCTCTATCTCCAGGTGAAATATTTCGAAGAAAGTCTGCACATCCGCAAGGAGCAGTTCGACGAGTCCGTGGCCCGGAGTCTCTACCAGGCCTGCCACGACCTCGAGCTGAGCGAGGTGAAGCTGTGCCTCGAGCGCGAGCTGAATATCGACCGGCCCGCCCCCCCGGCTGTGGTGCGGACGGCTAAACCCCACGAGGCGCATGTCGCCTCCCGCGAGGCCATCCCTGCAAATGTCTCCAAGGGGCTCTTCTTGGACAACCTCACCGCCTTGCCCGTCGATACGGTCCTGCGCGACTCATTGCGTCAGCGCATGCTCCTCGGGGAAGTGCTCGGCGCTGCGCTCTACGCCCCCACGAGCCGCCCCCTCGCCGAACGGGTAGACTTTCCCACGCTCGACGCCAACCTACGCACGGCACTGAGGAACAATGGCATTTCCATAGACTACCACTTCTATGTGACCACGAGCGACGGGCGCGAAGTGTACCGCTGCATGGACTTCGTGGCCGACGGAATGGACTACCAGTACTCCCATATCCTCTTTCCCAACGGACCTTCCGCGCAGAAAGGCGTGCTCTACATCCATTTTCCCGACCTCCACAAATACATCTTTGCGAGTGTGCGCTTCTTCATCACCGCACTCGTCTTCACGCTCATATTGCTGATAGTCTTCATCTTCACCATCTACATCATCTTCCGCCAGAAGCGTCTCACGGAAATCAAGAACGACTTCATCAACAACATGACGCACGAGTTCAAGACGCCCATCTCCACCATATCCCTGGCTGCGCAGATGCTCCGCGACCCCTCGGTGGGCAAGAGCGAGGCCATGTTCAACCACATCTCGGGCATCATCATCGACGAGACCAAGCGCTTGCGGTTCCAGGTGGAAAAAGTGCTGCAAATGTCGATGTTCGACCGCAAGGCCGCCACCTTCAAGCCCAAGGAAGTCGATGCCAACGCCATTGTGCAGGACACGGTCAATACCTTCCGCCTCAAGGTGGAAGCCTCGGGCGGCGTGATAGACGCCCACATCGATGCAGCCGACGCCAACGTCTTTGTCGACGAAATGCACTTCACCAACGTCATCTTCAACCTGCTCGACAACGCCGTGAAGTACAAGTCGCCCGACCGCGACCTCAAGCTCAGCGTCCACACCCGCAACGAACAGGACAAGCTCGTGCTCACGATTGCCGACAACGGCATAGGCATCCGCCGCGACGACCTCAAGAAGGTGTTCGACAAGTTCTACCGCGTCCACACCGGCAACCGCCACGACGTGAAGGGCTTCGGCCTCGGTCTGGCCTACGTGAAGAACATCATCAAGGCCCTCGACGGCACCATACATGCCGAAAGCGAGTGGGGCAAGGGCACCCGCTTCGTCATCGTGCTCCCCCTGGTGGGAAAGGGCAAGAAGAAAAAGGCATAAACCCGCTTAATCATACACACTAAAAATACATACGACTATGCTCCCTACTGAAGAAAAAATGAGAATCCTCCTCTGCGAGGACGACGAGAACCTCGGCATGCTTCTCCGCGAATATCTCCAGGCCAAAGGCTACGAAACGGAACTCTGCCCCGATGGCGAAGCCGGCTACCGCGCCTTCACGCAAAGCCGCTACGACCTCTGCGTGCTCGACGTGATGATGCCTAAGAAGGACGGCTTCAGCCTCGCCCGCGACATCCGCCAGATCAACGAGGAAACGCCCATCATCTTCCTCACGGCCAAAACGCTGAAGGAAGACATCCTCGAAGGTTTCCGCATCGGTGCCGACGACTACCTCACGAAGCCCTTCTCCATGGAAGAACTCACCTTCCGCATCGAAGCAGTGCTCCGCCGCGTGCGCGGCAAGAAGAACCGCAACCGCATGCACTACAAAATCGGTTCGTTCTCCTTCGACACCCAAAAGCAAATCCTCTCCCGCGGCGACAAGCAGACCAAGCTGACCACCAAGGAAAGCGAACTCCTCAGCCTCCTCTGCGCCCACGCCAACGAAATCCTCCAGCGCGACTTTGCACTGAAGACCATCTGGATCGACGACAACTACTTCAACGCCCGCTCCATGGATGTCTACATCACGAAGCTCCGCAAGCACCTCAAGGACGACGACACGGTCGAAATCATCAACATCCACGGCAAGGGCTACAAGCTCATCATGCCCGAGGTGGAGGAGTAGACCCGGACAACCCACACCCGTGCAAGGCGCATAGGGTATGAGGTTTTAGGTAATGAGGTTATAATATCACCGGCCCAAGACTTCCGCTTGGGAGAGTGACGTTATAACCTCATTATGCTGTCACTTTACGCCCCGCGTCCGGCTCTTCGCGCAGCCTTCGGGGCAAACAATCAGTACGCAAGTGAGGTTTGCCTTGTTTTTTTTGTACTTTTGCAGCGAAATCTCCGACTTTATCCAACAAGTTCACCCAATGACACGCAAGTTTTTCTTTTTCCCGCTCCTGCTGCTGGCGCTGGCAGCCGTGTGCCCCTCGTGCGACGACGACGAAACCTACGCCGACATGCGCAAACGAGAGGACAAGCAAATAAAGGCATTCCTCAACAAGGGCACGCAGGTGAAGGACGACGACTCCGACAACCTCCTGCTCGATGTTCCCGCCCCCATCAAGGTGATTACCGAAAACGAATTTTACAGCAACGACTCCACCACCGACGTGTCGAAGAACGAATACGTGAAGTTCGACAAATCGGGTGTCTACATGCAGATTGTGGAGAAGGGTACAGGCTCCCGCCTCGCGGAAGGCGAGACGAAGGAAATCATCACCCGCCATATAGAGTTCAACATCGCTGCCGACAGCGTGCAGACCACCAACGTGCCCTCGAACTTCGAGTGGCGCTACGACGTGATGGCGTGTACCAACTCCTACGGTACCTACTCCGCCACCTTCACGCGCGACTTGGGCGTGATGCGCACGTCCTACAATTCAGCCGCCGTGCCGGCCGGCTGGCTCATCCCCTTGAAGTATATCAACCTCGCCCGCACGATGGACGGCCCCGATGCCCGCTTGGCCAAGGTGCGCCTCATTGTGCCGAGTTCGCAGGGCCAGGCCAACGCCTCCGCCAATGTCTACCCCTGCTTCTACGAAATCATTTACCAGCGCGGCGCGGGCTACTAAGCCGTGCGTCCACGCTTTCCCCAAGCATTCCTATACGG
>CALZMA010000045.1 GCA_945788445.1 uncultured Bacteroidales bacterium
TCGCCAAGCTCAAGTGAGCAAGCTCCCTTGAGTCTTTTGGCTTAACGAAATCGTTGAGATTATAAGGATTATGAGGTCATGAGGTCATGAGGCTATAAGGTTATAAAGTGTCTGACTAAAGGACTGCCTTCAAGAGTAACTTTATAACCTCATAACCTTGTTACCTCATAACCCCATAGCCTGAAGCCTATGGCCTACGTGCACAGCGCGCTGGCCGTCTTAGCCCTTGCGGTCCTTGGACTGCTTGGCTTCGATGCTGAGGGTGGCATGGGGCACGGCACGAAGGCGTTCTTTCGGTATGAGTTTGCCCGTGACGCGGCACACGCCGTAGGTTTTGTTTTCGATACGGCGAAGGGCGGCCTGCAGGCCCTGGATGAATTTCTGCTGGCGGGCGGCCATCGTGGTGAGTTCTTCCTTGGTCTGGGTCATGGAGCCCTCTTCGAGCACTTTGTAGGTTGGCATCGTGTCGTCTACGTCGTTGCCACTGCGACCGGTGAGCGTGTCCATCATTTGCTGGTAGTCACGACGTGCCAGTTCCATTTTTTCCAAAATAATCTGGCGGAACTCCTCCAGTTCCTCATCGGAATAACGTGTCTTTTCTGCCATGATGCTGAGAATGTGATAGATATAGGTTAAAGGTTGTTGGGAAGATATTTACAATGAGGAATTAGGAATGAGGAATTAGGAATTGGGCTGCGCCGCTGGGACGCTGGATTGTTCCTCATTCCTAATTCCTCATTCCTAATTGTATTACGCTTTTTGGACAGCAATGCGTGCCTTGAAGCCGTCGAAGTCGAATTCCTGTGCTTCGGCTGGCATTTCGTCCGTGAGCTGTACGGCATCGGCGAGCACCTGCTCTGCGATATAGTCGCCAAACATTGCGGCCGCCTCGCGGAGGGCTTCAACGGGCTGGAGGCTGACGATGATGCGGTCGGTGATTTGCAGGCCGAGGTCCTTGCGGAAGCCCTGGATGCGCTTCACCACTTCGCGGGCCAGACCCTCGCAGCGGAGTGCCGGGGTGATTTCGAGGTCGAGGGCCACGGTGAGGCTGCCTTCGTTGGCCACCGTCCAGCCGGGCATGTCCTCGCTGATGATTTCCACATCGGAGCGCTCCACGGTTACTTCCTGGCCTTCCACTTCGAGCGAAAGCTGGCCTTCGGCATCGAGGCGGTTGATGTGGGCCTGGTCGAGGGCGAGCACGGCGGCATTCACGGCCTTCATAAGCTTGCCGAACTTCTTGCCCATCACGCGGAAGTTGCACTTCACCTTCTTTTCGAGCATGTCGGCATTGGCAAAGCGGAGTTCCTTCACGTTCACCTCATCGAGAATGAGCTGGCAAACGCTCTCGAGGTCCTCGCGCAGGCAGCTGTCGGTCACGGGGATGGAGATGCACTGGAGCGGCTGGCGCACATTCACCTGCTCCTTCTTGCGGAGGGAGTGGACCATGGAGCAGACCGTCTGGGCCAGCTTCATGCGGCGCTCGCGGACGGAATCGATGGCATCCTCGCAGGCTACGGGGAACTTGGCGAGGTGTACGCTGGGCGCTTCGCCGCTGAGACCGCGGGTGAGGTCGCAGTAGAGGCGGTCGGCATAGAAGGGGGCAATGGGGGCCATGAGCTTGGACACGGTGAGCAGGCAGCTGTAGAGCGTCTGGTAGGCGCTGAGCTTGTCGGTGTCCATTTCGCCGCCCCAGAAGCGCTTGCGGCTGAGGCGCACGTGCCAGTTGGAGAGGTTGTCGATGACGAACGACTGTATCATGCGGCCGGCGCGGGTGGGCTCGTAGTCGTTGTAGGCGGCGCCGACTTCCTTGATCAGCGTGTTGAGCTCGGAGAGAATCCAGCGGTCGATGCCCGGGCGCTCGGCCAGGGGAACCTGCGGTGCCGTGGGGTCGAAGTCGTCGACGTTGGCGTACATCGCGAAGAAGGAATAGGTCTGGAAGAGCTTGCCGAAGAAGGTGCGGGCCACTTCCTGCACGCCCTCCTCGTCGAACTTGAGGTTGTCCCAGGGCGAAGAGTTGGTAATCATGTACCAGCGCAGGGGGTCGGAGCCGTAATCCTTGATGGCCTTGAAGGGGTCTACGGCATTGCCCAGTCGCTTCGACATCTTGTTGCCGTTCTTGTCGAGCACGAGGCCGTTGCTGATGACGGCCTTGAAGGCCACGCTGTCGAAGACCATCGTGGCGATGGCGTGGAGCGTGAAGAACCAGCCGCGGGTCTGGTCCACGCCTTCGGCAATGAAGTCGGCGGGATAGACGGTGCGGGTGTCGAGCAGTTCTTTATTTTCAAAAGGATAGTGGATTTGGGCGTAGGGCATCGAACCCGAGTCGAACCATACGTCGATGAGGTCGGCCTCGCGGTGCATGGGCTTGCCCGTGGGGGAGACGAGCACGATGTTGTCCACATAGGGACGGTGCAGGTCGATGCGGTGGTAGTTTTCCTTGGAATAGTCGCCGGGCACGAAGCCTTTCTCCTTGAGGGGGTTGGAGGCCATTACGCCTGCAGCCACGCTCTTCTCAATTTCGTCGAAGAGCTGGGCGAGCGAACTGATGCAGATTTCCTCGCGGGTCTCGGCATTGCGCCAGATGGGCAGCGGCGTGCCCCAATAGCGCGAGCGGCTGAGGTTCCAGTCGTTGAGGTTCTCGAGCCATTTGCCGAAGCGGCCCGTACCGGTCGAGGAAGGTTTCCAGAGAATGGTATCGTTGAGTTCCATCATGCGCTCCTTGAGGGCGGAGCTGCGGATGAACCAGCTGTCGAGCGGATAGTAAAGCACGGGCTTGTCGGTGCGCCAGCAGTGGGGATAGTTGTGGACATGCTTTTCGATGCGGAAGGCGAGTCCGGCCTGCTTCATCTCCATGCAGAGCACGATGTTGAGGTCCTCGGCCTTGGCAGCGGCGGCCTCGTCGTATTTGCCGTCCTTGTTGAATTCGGGAGCGTAGGCATTCTTCACGAAGTCGCCGGCGTGGTGGGCGTAAGCCTCGCGGTTCACGCAGGCCGTCACGAAGTTTTCGGCGAGTTCGTCGATGGTGTAGTATTTACCCGTGAGGTCCACCATGGGGCGGGTTTCTCCGGCCTTGTTGATGAGGAAAAGCGAGGGGATGGCAGCCGCCTTGGCCACCTTGGCATCGTCTGCACCGAAGGTGGGGGCAATGTGTACGATACCCGTACCGTCTTCGGTCGTCACGTAGTCGCCGGGGATGACGCGGAAGGCCTGTTCTTCGAGTTCCACGAAGCGGTCCACGCCGGCCTCAAAGCATTTCTCGGGATGGGCGGCGGCATATTCCTTCACGAAGTCGGCGGCATTCTCGTCCACCTTCTCCACAGGCTTCACCCAGGGCATGAGCTGTGCGTAGTGCATGCCAACAAGTTCCGAGCCCTTCCACTCGCCCACCTTGCGCCAGGGCACGAGCTTGTCGCCGGGCTTGTAGGCATCGAAGTCGGCGTTTTCGCCTTCGGCCTTGAAATAAGCCTTCACGAGGTCGGCAGCGAGCACGGCCGTGATGGGTTCGGCGGTGTAGGGGTTGAAGGTTTGCAGGGCCACGTAAGTAAAGCTCGGGCCCACGCAGAGAGCGGTGTTGGAGGGCAGCGTCCAGGGCGTAGTGGTCCACGCGAGGAAGCAGGGCTTGCCCCATTGGGCCATTTCGGGCTTGGGGTCGAGGATGGAGAAGAGCGCCGTGACGGTCGTGTCCTTCACGTCGCGGTAGCAGCCGGGCTGGTTCAGCTCGTGCGAACTGAGGCCGGTGCCTGCTGCGGGGGAATAGGGCTGGATGGTGTAGCCCTTATACAGGAGTCCCTTCTCGTAGAGCTGTCCGAGCAGCCACCAGAGGGTTTCGATATAGGAGTTTTCGTAAGTGATATAGGGATTTTCCATGTCTACCCAATAGCCCATCAGATGGCTGAGGTCGGTCCACTCCTGGGTAAACATCATGACGTTTTGGCGGCAACGCGCATTGTACTCTTCAATGGAAACGCTCTTGCCGATGTCTTCCTTCGTAATGCCCAATTCCTTCTCCACGCCGAGTTCCACGGGCAGTCCGTGGGTGTCCCAACCGGCCTTGCGCTTCACCTGGAAGCCCTGCATGGTCTTGTAGCGGCAGAACACGTCCTTGATGGTGCGTGCCATCACGTGGTGAATGCCGGGATGTCCGTTGGCCGAAGGAGGGCCTTCAAAAAAGACGAAGGAAGGACATCCTTCGCGCTCGCTCATACTTTTGTGGAACAAGTCCTGCTTATCCCACTCTTGGAGTACCTCTTCGTTTACTTGATAAAGATTAAGCCTTGCGCGTTCAGTAAATTTCATTGTTTATCTTGTTTTCGGACTGCCTTTCGCTGTAAGCCGACAGCGGAGAGGCACTATATTCTATTTTGCGCCGCAAAGATAGTGCAAACCGAAAGCAGAGCAAAGAAAAGCCGTAGGATTTTCATTTGCTTTGCTGAGGGGATAGATATTTCTGCGTTCAATGCAAAGGGCTGAAAGTCCTTTCTTTAGCCCCCAGCCCAAGGCAACGCCTTGGGGAAGGATTTTCATTTGCTCTGCTGAGGTGCAGCCTATTTTATAAAAAGGCAAACTGCCAAACTCCCTACTTCCCTACCCTACCGAAGAACCATCGGAACAGGAAACAGAGGGTGCAGAGGGCTACATCGAAGAGGCCGATGCTGAGGCCCCAACAAGCCGTGGCGGCAAAACCGATGGCGAAGGAAAGTCGCCAGGAGAGCATGTAAGTGTTTTGCGCCGTGCCGCGCTGGCAATGTTCGGCCTGCCAAATCCAGAGCTGCAAGTGGCGGGCCGACAGATTGCCCACACCGAAACCGAGGAGCACAAACATGGGCCAGAAGTCGGGCTGTACGCCCACCTTGGGCAGACAGAGGGCGAGGAGCAACAGGACGTAGGAAAGATAGCCGAACCACGGCAGGCGGTCGAAACGCTCCCGGGCCAGAAGGGCCCACAGGAAGGCAAGCACCGTGCCGCCCACCAACAGGAGGCAGGCCTCGAGACCGATGGGCGCAGCCACCACGCGGCCCAGGAGCCACGGTGCGGCAAACATGGTGAGCGAAAGGCGCCACGAACCCGGCCACACAAAGCGGTCGAGCGTCAGCAGCGGCACTTTCACGGGTGCCTTGAGCGGCACTTCTGTCTGTGCCACCAACAGGAAGGCTACCACACAGGGGAGGAGCGACCAGAGCCAAGCCGCCGGAAGGGGGAACAGGAGCTGCAACAGAAAGCCGAGGGCTATGCCCAAGGGAATGCCGATGCGACCGGCCCAGGCGTAGAAGTTGTCGCCGGGACTGCGCCAGCGCGAGGGGAGCACATCGTTCACCAACGTGGTGCCCAGGGCGGTCTGCACGATGCCGAACGTGAGGCCCTGCACACCGTGGAAGAGGACGAGCGTGGCCTCGGTGCCAGTCATGTTGTACTCGTAGACGGGCAGGATGCTCAGAAAGAGCATGGAGCGCAAGCAAACGCCCTTGCGCGAACGGCGTTCCATCATGTACGCCCCCAGCGGCCCGGGCAGCACCATGCCCGCGGCAAAGGCCAGCACGGCATAGCCCACCGTGGCCGCGCCAGCCCCGATGGTCTGCGCAGCTGCAGCGATGAGGGGTATCATGCTGAAGACGTAGACATGGAGAAGCGCGTTGGCCACCGCCAGACTGAGAAAGCGTCCGCCCAGCAGGGGGTTAGGGAGTGATGACTTTTCAAGTTCCATTGTACGGAAAAATAGGTGACACTCAGCAGAGCACGACAGGATTAGTAGCGTTCCTGCTCGTTGGGGAAGTCGCCGCTCTTCACGTCGGCCACGTACTGGCCGATGGCATCCGTCATCACCGTGTAGAGGTCGGCATAGCGGCGGAGGAACTTGGGCGAGAAGTCCTTGTTCTTGCCGAGCATGTCGTCGATGACCAGCACCTGGCCGTCGGCCGGTCCGCCGCCGATGCCGATGATGGGCACATCGGTGAGGGCGCAGGCCTTGGCGGTGAGGGCGGCAGGGATTTTCTCCAGCACAATGCCGCAGCAGCCGGCGTTGTTGAGCAGTTCCACGTCGCTGAGCAGCTTGGCGGCCTCGGCATCTTCGCGGGCACGCACGGCATAGGTGCCGAACTTGTTGATGCTCTGCGGTGTGAGTCCGAGGTGGCCGAACACGGGTATGCCGGCATCGAGAATGCGCTTCACAGCCTCAAGGATTTCAGCCCCACCCTCGAGCTTCACGGCATCGCAGCGGGTTTCCTTCATGATGCGGATGGCGTTGCGCACGGCTTCACGGGCATCCACCTGGTAGGTACCGAAGGGCATGTCGCACACCACGAAGGCGCGCTTCACAGCGCGGGCCACCGAGCTGGCGTGGTAAATCATCTGGTCGAGGGTGATGGGAAGCGTCGTGGCGTTGCCCGCCATCACGTTCGAGGCACTGTCGCCGATGAGAATGCAGTCTACGCCTGCGGCATCGACTATCTTGGCCGTAGTGTAGTCGTAGGAGGTGAGCATGGCAATCTTCTTGCCCTCAGCCTTCATTTCTTTCAAGCGGTGCGTGGTCACTTTGCGCGCATCGTCTACCAAATATCCTGGCATAATCTGAATAGTGAAATTTCGGGAGTTTAGCGAAAAGGGAAAATATCTTAGTCTTTGAGTTGCTGGAAGAATGCTTCTGCGCCGATACGGTTGGCCTCGGTGAAGTCGGGCATGGCGTGGCGCGAGAAGGGGCGCACGGTGTCGGCGGAGAGTCCCGTGGTGAGGGCCACTACCGTGGCACCGCTGGCATGTCCGGCGCGGAGGCCGTTGAGCGAGTCCTCGAAAACGAAGCAGTCCTTGGCGTCGAAGCCAAAGAAGCGTGCGGCATGGAGGTAGCAGTCGGGCGCGGGCTTGGAGCGCAGCGCGTCTTCTGCGGTGAAGATGTGGTCGAAAAGGGAGGGGAAATCGGGATGCGCTGCGAGCAGGCAGGCCATCTTGTTTTGGTCCGAACTGGTCACGACAGCTGTGCGGAAACCATGGGAACGGAGCGAACGGACAAAATCGAGTGCGCCGGGGATGAAGGGGAACTCCATCGTTTTCTCGAAGCGGACGAGTTCCTCACTGACCTGTGCCTGTCGGTCGGTTTGCCCGTCGTAGTACTCCTTAAATATCTGTACGAGAGTGTGGCCCTTGATGCGCGTGGCGAAATCGGGGATGTGCGGAAAGTCGCGCTTTCCCACTTCGGCCCAAAATAGCGTGTACTGGCCTTCGGTGTCTACCAAGACACCGTCTAAATCAAAAAGTGCAGCGGTTGGCATGTTATTTTGTTTAAGCGGCGGCAAAGTTAGTGCAAGGTGAGAGCAGAGCAAAGAAAAGCCGAAGGATTTTCATTTGC
>CALZMA010000046.1 GCA_945788445.1 uncultured Bacteroidales bacterium
GGGCTTGCGGGCGTGGCGCGCCGCGGCGCGTAGCCTTCAGCCCTGAAGCCGCTGCGGGTGGGCAGCGGCTTCAGGGCCGGGAGGGGAGGGGGGCGCTACTTGATGAGCGCCTTGAGTTCGTCGACGGTGAACTGGGCCGTCTTGGTCGTGCCGTTGGGGAGGCTGTACTCGTACTTAAGCTGCACGTTCTCCTGCACGAAAGCCTTGAGGAGCGTCTGCATGTCGCCTTCGTAGAGGGTGGCGGCGATGTTTTCCTTGAGTTCGTCGTCGGAGAGCTTGTTGAAGCGCTTCGAGAGGAGCTTCATCTGGTAGGTGAAGACCGAGTCGCCTTCGTTGAAGATGCACTTCTCGAGTATCATGTCGTGCTTCACTTCCTGCTCGCCCTTGGCGTTGCTGGCGGTAGCCAGGGCCACGAGCACGGAGGGCTTTTCTTCTTTCTGCTTGCAGCCCGTGGAGAGCGCCGTGGCGAGGACTGCGATGAGGAGGAGGGGGAGAAATCTTTTCATGGTCGGGAAGCGGGATTATTCGATGTAGAAAGTGCCTTCGTAGATGACGGAGCCGGCCTCGATAATCTGGTAGTTGAAGCGGCCCGAGCGCCAGTAGCCGTTGTCTTCGCCGCCTGCGGGGTCGAATATGTAGGTGGCTTCCTTCTTCGACTTCTTGAGCTCGATCGTGTTCACGATCTTTATCTTGCGGGCGGGTTTCGTGTCGCCGTATACGCCGGTGGGGTCGGTGACCGTGGCTTCGCTGACGATGCGCAATTCAAAGTCGTAGCTCTTGTCGGCTGCCTTGCGGGGGGCCAGGGTGAAGGAGGCCTGGATATAGCCGGTACCTGCACTCTTCAGCGGGGCGCCGAAGACCGTGGTCGGGTTCTTGTCCTTGTCGCAGAGGCGGAATTTCACTTCCTTCACCTGGCCGACCAGCTCGCTGGCGGGACGCTCCTTGTAGGCTTCTTCGGCCTTTTTCTCTTCGAGGGCCTGGTTAATTTCGAACTCTTTCTTGTAGACCTTCTTGAACTCGCGGGCAATCTTGTCGAACTGGCCGTAGAGGCGGGGGAAGATTTCGGTGAAGTCCTCGCCCGTCTTGCAGTAGGCTTCGGCCTTGACGGTGGCCTTCTTCTCGCCGAGCACGATGCGCACGCCGTTGTAGTTCTTGTTCACCTCGTTGGCGGCCTTGGTGGCGATGCGGGGTATGAAGAGGTCGGGGTTCTCGTCGTTGAGCGCGAAGCCCTTGCGGTTGATGGTGTAGAGGAGGGGCGTTTCACCGGTGAAGGTAATCCAGTAGAACACGCCGTCCTTGCGGAAACATACGCTGTTGTCGCTTTCGTCCACCGTCGGCTTGTAGCCGTTGTCCTCGAGGTAGAAGTAGACGGTGCGCTGTGCCTTTTCCTGGTCGGCGGTGAGTTTCTGTGCGAAGCCTGCTACCGATGCGAGGAGGAAGCAAGCGGCGAGAAAGAACTTTTTCATGATGTAAAAGGGTTTTTATGAGTTTATATTTGTTGGCTTTCGGTGGCCGCGGGGCGGCCTTGGGGTTTCGGGCCTCAGGAGGTGGCGAGGATGTCGTTGTGGGCGCTGAAGACGATGCAGACCACGTTGACGTAGGAGGGCGTGCCGGTTTCCTTCTTGAGACTTCTGACGAGCGACTGCAATTCTTTGTTGACGTTTTCGGGCAGGGAGGTAATCGACTCGTTGAGGATGCGGAAGTAGACGGTGATGCGCTGGCTGCTCACGTCGATGCTCTCCAAGCAAGCATCCTCGTTGATGGCGAAGGGGCACATCTTGCTGGCTTCTTTCCAGGCTTGGAGCCACATGCCGGTGTTGGAGCTGGGCACGTTCCACTCGCCGTTCTTCTTCGAGGCGGAAAGCACTTTCTTGCCCTTCGTGTCGTAGCAAGTGACGGTGCTCTGGTTGCCGCCTTTGTAGGTATAGACCTCGCGGTGCCACCCATTCTTACAGTTGACGGGCTGGCCTTTTGTGCCAAAGTACGAAATTTCGGTGTTTTCGTTCTTCCCGTTGTACTTTTTCTTCATGGTGCAGTAGCCGCCGGGCAGGAGCATGAGCTTGTCGTCGTTGCCGTAGACGGAGAGTTCGGTGATGTTCTGCTGGTCGTCGTAGGCGTAGGTAATCTTGTGGTACTTGTTCTCGCTGTCGCTGACGCGCTTGCCGTCGAGGTCGAAGTAGGCTTCGGAGGTGCGCATGCCCGCCTTGTCGTAGGTCATGCGGGTTTCGTGCCATCCGCGTTTGCCGTTCGTGCGTTTGCCGTAGCCGTCGTAGCAGGCGAGGGTGACGAGCTGTCCGCGGCGGTCGTAGGTGCAGCGGCCTTCGGGGGCGGCCTCCTGGGCGGTCACGGGGTTGCCGTCGATGCCGTAGCTGATCTGGTGGCTGACGAGGTTGAAGTTGAGGTTGTATTCGTAGAAATACTTGTGTACCTTGCTGTTGTCGCAGCCGCGGGTGCCCTGCGCGGTGAAGAAGACGATGGAGCGCTGGTTGCCCCGCTCATCGTACTCCCGCTTCACCAGGGCGTAGTTCTCGCCCTTGAAGTTCACGAGCTTGCCGTTCGTGCCGAGGTACTTGGTCTGTATGGGCTGGTTGTTCGAGTTGTAGACGCTCACCACCTTGTGGTAGCCGTTTGCGCAGAGGGTGGGCTTGTTGCCGGCGGCGAAGTAGCTCTGTTCGGTGATGTTGTCGCGGCTGTCGTAGGCGTAGCGGATTTCGGGCGAGGCGAAGGCGTTGCCGGCCGTCATTGCGCGCTCGGAGACGATGTTGCCGCGGTTGTCGTACTTAAACTCCTTGTAGGCCACGTTGCCGACTGCCATGAGCTTTCCCGCCGTGTTGAGGTAGCGCTCCATGATCTGGTTGCCGTCGTTGTCGTACAGGTATTCCGCGCGGGCGCAGTAGTTCAGCATCACGCAGGGGTTGCCGTTCTTGTCCAGGTAGGAGAAGGCGGAACAGTTGCCGTTTTCGTCATACTCGCGGACAATGGTGGCCATGCCTTCGTTCGTGTTGGTCAGTTGCTTCTTTTCATCGAGGAAATCCACCTTTTTCAGGTTGCTTCGCTCGTCGTATTCGTAGCGGGAGCTGCTGTATTTTTCCTTGGGCCGCATGATGGGGCGCTTCTTCTCGTCGCAGAACGTGAGCATCGCGAGTCGTCCTTGCGGGTCGTAGGTAGCTTCGTAGCCGGCGTAGCCCAGTTCGGGCGAAACGGCAATTTTGCCCTGCTCGTTGAGGTCGTAGTGGGTCAGTTCGCGGCCCACGCTGTCGTAGGTGCAGACATAGCCCGAGTATTTGGACGATTCGATGAACTGTCCCTCTGCATCGAGCATCTTGAACTCCAGGACGTTGCCGTGTTCGTCGTTCTTGAACTCTGCGATGGCGTAGGAGAATCCGTCCTCGACGTCCTTGTAGTAGGTGAGCTGGTCCTTGGAGTTCACGTAGCTCTGTTTCCGCAGGTAGCCGTTCTCGTCGTATTCGAGGTTCTTGCCGCAGGCACCGAAGACGTAGGCAAAGGTGCTGTCGACGCCGAAGTAGCGGTGCTTGTAGCAGAAGCCGTCGTCGTCGTAGCTGTATTCCAGGCCCGCGCAAGACTGGTCCTTGCGCAGGGTGGGGCGGCCCTTGATGTCGGTGTAGCTTTCGCGCACGCGGTTGCCCCACTTGTCGTAGTCGAACTTGACTACCGGACAGTTGTTGCCGTCGTGGCTCGGCTCGCCGCCCTTGGTGAGGTAGGTGATCTGCACGAGGTTGTCGTCGTCGTCGTACTCAAACTTCTTGATGCCCAGGCCGAACTTCATGGACTTGTCCTTTCCGTCCTTGTCGAGGTAGTGCTCCTCGACCACGCGGCCCTTGTCGTCGCGCACGTAGCGGCGGCCGTAGATGCCCTGCCCGTCGGCCACGCGCACGCTGCCGAAGGTGGCGTACTCTTCCTTCAGTAGGTAGCCGTTCTCGTCGTAGGTGAGGATGTACTTGGAGATGCGGCTCTTGCCCTTGACGTTCGCGTTGTCGAAGGCGCTCTCGAAGAGCTCGGTCTGGGCGTTGAGCGACATTTCGGTGCCGAGCTCGTCGTCGAGCTTGAAGGTGCAGGTCTTGAAGTTGCCGTCGTAGTCCTTCACGTAGAGCACGCGGCCGCTCTGGTCTTTGAGTTTCACGAAGTCCACGCAGTCCGAGCCTTCGGTATAGACGAGTTCCATGTCCACAATGCGGTCCTTGGTCTCGGAGTCGTGGTGGCTAATGAGCTTGTCCTTGGAATTGACATACGAAACGCGGCGCAGCTTGTGCTTGCGGTACTCGAAGCGGTACGAGCCCTCGCGGTGGCTCATCTCGCGCGAGCTGAGGCTGCCGATGCCGTGGGGGATGCCGCGCACTTCGACGTAGTCGCGGTAGTATTCCACCTTCGTGCGGTAGTAGTCCCAGGTGAAGAAGCCCGTGAGCAGCACGAGCACCACCGCGGCGATGCCTCCGTAGAGCAGGGGCTTGGGGATGGGTTCGGGATTGATGGCCTGCTTCACGGCGGCTGCCATCTCCTCGCAGTTGGCGTAGCGGTCGTCGGGGTTCTTGGCCGTGGCCTTGTCCACTACCTGCTGTATCTTGTCGCCCACGTAGGGGTAGAAGTCGGCCATGCGGGGCAGGGCCTCGCGGGCCACGGCGCGCTTGATTTCCTGGAGGGTGAAGCGCGTGGTGTCGTAGGGCGGGCGGCCCGTGAGCATGGTGTGGATGAGCACGCCGATGGAGTAGAGGTCCGAACGGTTGTCTACCTTGCGCCCATAGACCTGCTCGGGACTCATGTAGGAGGGTGTGCCCATGTTCACCTGCTTGTCGATGGCGTTGGCCTGCGACACGATCTGCGCGATACCGAAGTCCATCACCTTCACGTGGCCGTTGTCCTGGATCACGATGTTCGAGGGCTTGATGTCGCAGTGGACAATGCCCTTGGAGTGGGCGTAGGCGAAGGCGTCGAGGATTTCGCGGATGATGGGGTAGGCCTTTTTCTCCACGATGAGGCCGTTCTTCTTCGTGATGAAGTCCTCGAGCGTGATGCCCTTGACGTATTCCATGATGAGGTAGACCCCGTCGGGGCGTTCCACGTAGTTGAGGAACTTCACGATGCCCGGGTGGTTGAGCTGGCTGAGCGTGACGGCCTCCTGCTTGAAGAGGGTGCGCAGGGTGGTGCTGCGGGCCACCTCGGGGCGGAGCACCTTGATGGCCACCTCCTGGTCGATGCTGGTGTTCACGGCCAAGTAGACCGTACCCATGCCGCCCGAGCCTAAGGGGCGGACCACGCGGTAGTTGAGGATGTCGGTAGGAACCATAATGCTGTGTCTGTGAAAAAACAGTGGCGGACAGCCTGCCGGGCGTGGGGGCTACGGAGGGCTGTCCGTGGGGGATGGTAGTTGGATTGCGGTGGTGGATGCCGGCGACGCGCTGCGCGGCAAGCGAAGGCTGCGGGCGCGGGGCCTGTTAGCCGAAGATTTTGTGGACGAGGCGGGTGAACCAGTTGCCTTCTTCTTCCTCTTCTTCGTCGAAGGAGTACTGCGGCTCTTCCGGCTTGGGCGGATTTTCCGTTGCCGGCTTTCCGCCGCCGGACTGCGTGCCCTGCGGGGCCGCGGGGCCGTCGGGGTTGTTGCCGGGCTGGGGACCGTCGGGCCCGGAGAGCTGCTGGATGGCCTTGGCGCGCTTGAAGAGTTCTTCCTTCACGAGGTTCCAGTCCAGGGCGCCCTCGGGGATGCCCGCGAGGTAGATGGCGGGCGCGGGGTCGCGGTAGGAGATGAAGACCTGCTGGTGGAACACCCTCTTCTGGTTCACCAGCGAGCCGTTTGCGCTGCAGTCGGTGAACACGAAGTTCATGCCTCCCGTCACGGGCACGAGTTCCACGTCGGCGTGGTGGCGCGAGATTTTGTGCTGGCTGTCGTTGATGATGATGTCGCACATTTCGCGTCCGATGGTCACGCTGATTTTCGTGTGTACCTGCTTCGAGCCGGTGACCATGGTGCCGTTGCTGAGCGCGCCGAGGAATTCGTAGCACGTCTGGTAGCGCAGGCTCATGTTGCTCTGGGTTGCCTTGTCGATGACGCCCTGGAGGAAGTTGGGCAGTCCCTTCACGTACTTCTTGAGCGGGGGAATGTCGTTGCGCGCGATGGTTTCGGTGATGTCCACGTCGCTCGGGAGCTGGTTGAGGGCGTGGTGCCCCGTGAGCATGTAGTAGAAGACGCAGCCGAGGGAGTAGATGTCGGAGCGGTAGTCGATTCCGAAGCCGTTGGCCTGCTCGGGGCTCATGTAGCCCGTGGTGCCGATGACGGAACCGATGATGGTGTTGGACTGCGCGTTGGCGCTGACGTCCTTGGCCACGCCGAAGTCGAGCAGACAGATGGTGTCGTCGGGCCGTATCATGATGTTGGACGGCTTGATGTCGCGGTGGATGATGCAGGCGTTGTGTATGCACTGTATGGCGTCGAGCATGCGCGTCATGAGCACGATGGCCTTTTCGGCGGGCATGGCCCCGTAGCGCTGCACGTATTGCTCCACGTTCATGCCCTTGACGTATTCCATCACAATGTAGTAGCACTGTGCCTGTTCGTCGCGGAAGGCGGAGTAGAGCTTGACGATGGAGGGGTGGTCCACCTTCACGAGAAACTCAACCTCTTTTTCGATGCGGCTCACGACGCTCCAGTCGTTGGCAAACTCGGGCAGGATTTCCTTGACCACGACTTCGTGGCCCTGTGCGTCTTTCCCGAGGAAGATTTGTCCCATGCCGCCGCGCGCCAAGGGCTTGTCATCGATATAGTAGCAACCAATCTGTCTCATGCTTCAGGTGTAGTTTGTTGTTCTTTGGGGAATGGGGTAGGCGAGGCCGCCCGCAGGGTTGGCGGGGGCGGTGCGTTTAGCACAAATTAAGCTGCCGCCCTTACAGGGCTCATCGAAGGGAACTTCGGCCAACCCAGGGCTTCACCCTGGGCTATGGGCTAAAGTTCAGCCCTTCGGGCCTCCTTGTTGAACGCTGGGCAATAGGCTGTTTTGCGTTGGGTATAGACCGTTTGGCGTTGGGCTATTGCATCGTAATAGAGCTGCCGCCCTTACAGGGCTCATCGGACTCTCATCTGCCTAACCCAGGGCTTCACCCTGGGCTATGGGCTAAAGTTCAGCCCTTCGGGCCTCCTCGTTGAACGCTGGGCAATAGGCTGTTTTGCGTTGGGTATAGACCGTTTGGCGTTGGGCTATTGCATCGTAATAGAGCTGCCGCCCTTACAGGGCTCATCGGACTCTCATCTGCCTAACCCAGGGCTTCACCCTGGGCTATGGGCTAAAGTTCAGCCCTTCGGGCCTCCT
>CALZMA010000047.1 GCA_945788445.1 uncultured Bacteroidales bacterium
TGGGAGGAGGCGCAGGCAGCGTTTGCCGCTACGCCCTGGGCCTCCTGCTCGCCCGTCCGGGCAACCATTGGCCCTGGGCCACCTGGGCGTGCAACATGGTGGGCTGTCTGCTCATCGGCCTCCTGCTCGGATGGTTCCAGCGTCGCCCCGCCTTGGCCTGCCAGCTCCTGTTCGTCACGGGCTTCTGCGGCGGTTTCACCACCTTCTCCACCTTCAGCAGCGAAGTGGTGCAGCTCCTGCGCAGCGGACAGACCGCCCTGGCAGCAGGCTATGCCGTGCTCTCCGTGACCGTGGGAGTGGCTTGCGTCGCCCTCGGTTCCTGGGCCTATTCCAGCCTTTGCAGGTAAACCGGTAAAAGAGAAAACCATGAGAAAGAAAGAATTGTACACCTTCGTCCTCGAGCACCTGCGCGGGCAGTGGGGCGAGACCGACACGGAACTCAACTATACTACCCCCTTCGAACTTCTTGTGGCCGTGGTGCTCTCCGCCCAGTGTACCGACAAGCGCATCAACCAAGTCACCCCGCGCCTCTTCCACGACTTCCCCACGCCCGAAGCCCTCGCGGCCACCACGCCCGAAGTCATCTACGACTATATAAAGTCCGTGAGCTATCCCAACAACAAGGCCAAGCACCTCGTGGGCCTCTCCCAAATGCTTGTGAAAGACTTCGGCGGCGAAGTGCCCGACACGCTCGAAACGCTCACCCGCCTCCCCGGTGTAGGCCGCAAGACCGCCAATGTCATCCAGGCCGTAGCCTTCGGCAAGGCCGCCTTGGCCGTCGATACCCACGTCTTCCGCGTCAGCCACCGTCTCGCCCTGGTACCCGGGCGATGCACCACCCCCTTGAGCGTCGAGAAGGAATTGCGCAAGCATATTCCCGAAGAACAGTGGGCCCCCGCCCACTACCTCCTGCTCCTCCACGGCCGCTACACCTGCACTGCGCGCTCCCCGAAATGCACCCGATGCGGGCTGAACGCCGTGTGCAAGAGCTTCGCCCATAGCGCATTTCCCCCGAAAACCGCCCAATAAAGTTAAAAAATAGCAGTCAAGCATTTTGGTTTCTATCAAAATTTATAACTTTGCACCCGCTATGTCAAGTGAAAACCTCCTAAATATCAATCTCGCGCAAGCTGCAAGTGCAGGCGAGCGCATCGAAATTGAGCTGTCTGATCGCTTCTTCGCTGACCTGGAGCAAGAAGAAATAAGCGGTGGAGAAGTTCACGCCGATATCCTGGTGAAGGCTTCGGCCGGCTCCGTTTTTCAGATACAGATACAAGTGCATGGCCGCGTCACAGTGGCTTGCGACCGTTGTCTCGACCCCCTCGTCCTCCCCGTGGAGGCAGAGGAGACCGTCAAGGTCAAAGATGCAGACCCCGACGAGGGAGACGATGTCGAAATGTACTACCTGGAAGCCAACTGTCCATACTTTGAGCTTTCATGGCCCCTGTATGAAATCATCGAGACGGCACTCCCCCTTCAGCGCGTTCATCCCGAAAACGAATGCAACCCGGACATGACAAGCTACATCCTCCCCTCCGAACAGGACGAAGAGGAAGGCGCTTAGGCAATGCGCATGGCACAATAAATTGAAACTCATTTAATAAATAGTACAGAAAAATGGCACATCCTAAAAGAAGACAATCCAAGACGAGAACCCTCAAGCGCAGAACGCACGACAAGGCCGTAGCCCCCACGCTCGCTATCTGCCCCAACTGCGGCGCATGGCACATCTACCACACCGTATGCCCCACTTGTGGCTACTACCGCGGTAAGCTCGCCATCCAGAAGGAAGTTGCCGAGTAAGCAGCTATCCCGATAGATTGTCGGAAACCACTCATCGGATAGTTCAAGAGTAGTCAGGCTCTTTGGCAACTCTTGAACTTTTCTTTTTTTATTTCGATAGGCGAAGGGCTTTTGCCCTTATACAATAACACGATTTCAGTCTTTCCACATGGAAAAAATAAATGCTGTCATTACGGGCGTAGGAGGCTACGTACCCGAATACGTGCTCAGCAACGATGAGCTTTCGCGCATGGTAGACACCAACGACGAGTGGATCATGACGCGTATCGGCATCAAGGAGCGCCGCATCCTCAACGAAGAAGGCCTCGGTACCAGCTACATGGCCCGCAAAGCCGTGAAGCAGTTGCTCGAAAAGACCCACACCGACCCGCAGGAGGTAGATTGCCTCATTGTGGCAACCACCACCCCCGACTACCACTTCCCCTCGACCTCAAGCATCGTGATTGGACGTATCGGCATGAAAAACGCCTTCGCCATCGACATGCAGGCCGCCTGCTGCGGCTTCCTCTTTGCCATGGACACGGCCGCAGGTATGGTCATGAGCGGACGCTACAAGAAGGTAGTTGTGTGCGGTGCCGACAAGATGTCGTCGATTGTAGACTACACCGACCGCGCCACCTGTCCCATCTTCGGCGACGGTGCAGCAGCCGTGCTCGTAGAGCCCTCCACGGAAGAAGGCTTGGGCTGGCAAGACAGCTTCCTGCGCACCGACGGTCTCGGTCTGCCTTTCCTCTGCATGAAGGCAGGCGGTTCCGTGTGCAGCCCCTCCTACTTCACCATTGACCACCGCATGCACTACCTCCACCAGGAAGGCCGTACCGTATTCAAGTTCGCCGTTACAAACATGAGCGATGCCTGCGCCCTCATTGCCGAACGCAACGGACTGAACAAGGACAACATCGCCTACGTGGTGCCCCACCAGGCCAACGTGCGCATCATCGAAGCCGTGGCACACCGCCTCGAACTCCCGATGGACAAGGTGATGCTCAACATCCAGCGCTACGGCAACACCTCCGCCGGCACGCTCCCCTTGGCGCTCTGGGACTACGAGAAGCAGCTGAAGAAAGGCGACAACCTTATCCTTACCGCCTTCGGCGCCGGCTTCACCTGGGGTGCAGCCTACCTCAAGTGGGGCTACACCGCCAAGTAGCACAGCGCATAGCCCCCTTAGTGCGAGGGTTACAGGTATCATGAGGTTATGAGGTTATGAAGTTCACGCTTAGAGCTAAAGTCTTTAGCCCGTAACTTTATAACCTCATAACCTCATTTCCTTATAACCCCATCATCCAAACGTCACAACGCATGCACAAAGCAGGTTTTGTCAATATCGTAGGCAACCCCAATGTCGGGAAATCCACCCTCATGAACCTCTTCATGGGCGAAAGGATATCCATTGCCACCTTCAAGGCGCAGACCACGCGCCACCGCATCATGGGCATCATCAATTCCGACGATGCCCAAATCGTCTTTTCCGACACCCCGGGCGTCCTCAAGCCCAACTACAAGCTCCAGGAAGAGATGCTCGCCTTCTCCGAGTCGGCCCTGCAGGACGCCGATGTCCTGCTCTACGTCACCGACGTCGTCGAGAAGCCCGAGAAGAACAGCGACTTCCTGGACAAAGTGAAGCGCATGGACGTGCCCATCCTGGTGCTCATCAACAAGATAGACCTCTCCAACCAGAAAAGCCTCGAAGCCCTCGTGGCCCAGTGGAAAGAGCAGCTCCCGCAGGCCGAAATCTACCCCATCTCCGCCAAGGTCAAGTTCAATGTCGACAACGTCCTCGCCCGCATCCGGCAGCTCCTCCCCGAGTCGCCCGCCTACTTCGGCAAGGACCAGTGGACCGACAAGCCCGCCCGCTTCTTCGTCACCGAAATCATCCGCGAGAAAATCCTTCTCTACTACGACAAGGAAATCCCCTACGCCGTAGAGGTCGTGGTGGAGCAGTTCAAGGAAACGGACCGCAACATCCACATCAACGCCGTCATCTACGTAGAGCGCGAGAGCCAGAAGGGAATTATCATTGGCCACAAAGGTTTCGCCCTCAAGAAAGTGTCGACCGAAGCCAGGAAGACCTTGGAAAAATTCTTTGACAAGACCATCTTCCTCGAAATCTTCGTGAAGGTAGACAAAGACTGGCGCAGCAGTGCCAAGCGCCTCGAAGCCTACGGTTACAAACTCAACTAACACAGCCGAAAGAAATGTCAAAATTAGTAGCAATAGTAGGGCGCCCCAATGTGGGCAAGTCCACCCTCTTCAACCGCCTCACAGGCACGCGCCAGGCCATCGTCAGCGACGAGGCCGGCACCACGCGCGACCGCCAGTACGGCAAGTGCGAGTGGGTAGGCCGCGAGTTCTCCGTGGTAGACACGGGCGGCTGGGTCGTGAACTCCGACGACATCTTTGAAGGAGAAATCCGCAAGCAAGTCACCCTCGCCACCTCCGAGGCCGACCTCATCCTCTTCCTCGTCGACATCAAGAACGGAGTCACCGACCTCGATGCCGAAGTCGCCACCATCCTCCGCCGCAGCAAGCTCCCCATCATCCTCTGCGCCAACAAGACCGACAACAACGAAGACCGCTACAACGCCGCCGAATTCTACAGCCTCGGCCTCGGCGACCCCTTCTGCGTCTCCGCCATCACGGGCAGCGGCACGGGCGACCTCCTCGACCTCATCGTCGAGAAGCTCGGCACCGAGAACGCCGGCGACGAAGCCGACGACAACATTCCCCGCTTCAGCGTGGTAGGCCGCCCCAACGCCGGCAAGAGCAGCATCGTCAACGCCTTCCTCGGCGAAGACCGCAACATCGTCACCGACATTGCCGGCACCACCCGCGACAGCATCCTCACGCGCTACACCAAGTTCGGCTTCGACTTCTACCTCGTCGACACCGCCGGCATCCGCCGCAAGAACAAGGTGTCCGAAGACCTCGAGTTCTACTCCGTCATGCGCGCCATCCGTTCCATCGAAAACTCCGATGTCTGCATCCTCATGCTCGACGCCACCCGCGGCATCGAGAGCCAGGACCTCAACATCGTCCAGATCATCCAGCGCAACAGCAAGAGCCTCGTGGTAGTAGTGAACAAGTGGGACCTCGTGCAGGACAAGTCCAACCAGGCCATTGCCCACTTCGAAGCCACCATCCGCGAGCGCATGGCCCCCTTCGTGGACTTCCCCATCATCTTCGCCTCCGCGCTCACCAAGCAACGCATCTTCAAGGTGCTCGAAACCGCCAAGGACGTCTACCTCAACCGCAAGCGCCGCATCCCCACCTCCCAGCTCAACGAAGCCATGCTGCCCCTCATCGAGGCCTATCCGCCCCCCTCAATCAAGGGCAAGTACATCAAAATCAAGTATTGCGCACAGCTCCCGGCCACGCAGATACCCTCGTTTGTCTTCTACGCCAACCTCCCGCAGTACGTCAAGGACCCCTACCGCCGCTTCCTCGAGAACAAAATCCGCGAGCGCTGGAACTTCACGGGCACGCCCATGAACATCTTCATCCGCCAGAAGTAGACCGCCATGCACACCAAGCAAACGCTCCTGCTCCTCCTGTTCGCCGTGCTGCTCCTCCTGGGCTGTAAGGAAAAGGCAGCCGATGAAGGGCTCTCCGCCGCACCGCCCGACACCGTAGCCCTTAACTACTACAACCTACGCGTTGCCGGCCGCTATGCCGACTACGTCAGCGCCATGGCATCGTGCGACAAGGCCACCCCCGCCTACCGCGCCCACATCGAGAAGATGTTGCGCCACCACACCGCCCTGGTCCAGCGCGAAAAGGGAGGTGTGAGCCGCGTAGAAGTCCTCCGCACCGAGCTCCACTCCGGCGACCGCCTCGCCCACGTATACCTCTCGGTGACCTACAACGACAGCACCCGCGAAGAAGTCCTCTTCCCCCTCGTCCACGACGGGCAGCGCTGGAGAATACAGTAGCCCCTCCCCGCGCCCCTGAACGCCCGGCCCTGCGGGGCACATCCATAGAAAACATCCACAGAAAGAGGCTGAAGCTCCCCAAAGAGTTTCAGCCTCTTTAGCGTCATACGGTTTCGAGTGTTGGAAGGGGCTTGGTCGATTCCCTTAGCATCACTTCGCCCGGCAGTACCACGGTTTGCGGTTTGAATTGGTCGGGGTGGGCCAGCTGTTCCAGCAGCAGGCGGGTGGCCGTGTGGGCCATTTCCTCGGTAGGCTGGTGGGCTGCGGAGAGGGTGGGGTGGACCAGGGTGCAGAGTGCTGTGCCGGACATGCAGCACAGTGAGACATCTTCGGGAATGCGGAAGTGCATCCGTTGCAGCACACTCTTTGCGCCCAGCACGGCCGTTTCCGTAAACCCGAACACGGCATCGAAGTGCAGTCCCGTCTGTATGAACCGTTCCATGGCCCGGGCACCTTCTTCCGCACTCAGTCCGCCTTCAACCACGTACTGCGGATTGTAGGGCAGATTGAATTTTTCGAGCACTTCTCGGTAGCCGTGCAGGCGGTCGGCAGCGTTGCCGATGTGTGCCGGCCCGAGCAGGTGTACAATGTAGCGGCATCCGCTACGTATGAGTTTTTCGACCATGAAGACGGAGGCCGTCACATCGTCCAAATGAACCTGCGAAGCCGCGGTATCCCGCACGTGGCGGTCGAAAAACACGATGGGGATGCCGCGCGACATGACGTTGCGGAACATTTTGCTGTTGGCCTCGGAGTGGCAAACGCACATCAGTATGCCGTCGACGCGGCACTGTTCCAGCATCTGGAGGCATTCCCGTTCCTGCACGATGTCTTCGTTCGAAACGGCTATGATGGTGCGGTAGCCTTGTGCCCGCAAATCGCGCTGCGCACATTGTATGAAGTTCATGAAGAAAGAGGTAATGGCTTCGGGAATAACAATGCCAATGGTCTTGGAAAGCTGTCGGCGCAGGTTCACGGCCGTTTCGTTGCGCTGATATCCCATGCGGCGTGCCGTTTCGCACACCAGCTTCATCGTTTCGGGCTTCACGTTTTGCGCATCGCCGGCCAACGCCCTCGAAACGGTGCTTTTCGAAATGCCCAATTCGCGGGCTATATCAATGATTGTTACGTATTTCATGGAAGATAGAAAGGAGACTGATGGATGCAGCGAGAAGTCCGGAGCGTCTCTGCTGCCGCTTCGGGTAGGTAGCCATGGAGTGGGGTGGTGGCTGCGGGAGCAAATATGGGAATAATATTTGGTATTCAAGCGGGAACGGTTGCGGAAAATGGGAACGGTTGCGGGAACGTTTGCAAAATAACTTGCTCAAAAAAGGCTTCTCCCCGCTTTTTCCCCGCCCTACATTTGCACTGCAAACAGCGCCCGTGGGCCCTGGCCGCAAGGCTGCCTCGTACGCAGTTTCCCTTTGCAATTCAATGCATAAACCAACGTTTTCGATAAGCCAGATGAGCAAAGCCAAACTTGTTTGAGCTTTGCTATGGCGAGAGCTTTCGTGCAAGTGAGAGCAGAAGCCAAGCTTGCTTGGATT
>CALZMA010000048.1 GCA_945788445.1 uncultured Bacteroidales bacterium
ATGCTCGACGCAACCATCATGGTGGCCTACCTGCCCCAAGGCGCGCTCACGCCCGAGGCACATGCCGCCGCCCACGCCGAGGCGCTCCGCCTGCTCGACGAGGTAGAAACCCGCGTCGCGGCCGCTCCCGGCGTGGCACTGGCCCGCACGCCCGACGAACTCCTCGCCAACAAGCGCCGCGGCCTGCTCTCCGTGATGCGGGGCATCGAAAACGGATACGCCCTCGGCACCGACATTTCCCAAATAGAGCCTTTGGCGCGCAAGGGGCTGGTCTACGTGACGCTCTGCCACAACGGCGACAACCTCATCTGCGACTCGGCCCGCCGTTCGCAGCAGCTCCACGGCGGACTGTCCGCCTTCGGCCGCGAAGTGGTGGCCGAAATGAACCGCTGCGGCCTCATGGTCGACCTCAGCCACGCCGCGGAGTCGTCCTTCTATGATGCCCTCGCCGCGAGCCGCACGCCCATCGTCTGTTCCCACGCCTCGTGCCGCGCGCTCTGCCCCCATCCGCGCAACCTCACCGATGCGCAGCTCCGCGCCCTGGCGGAGGCCGGCGGCGTGGCGCAAATCACCTTCTACGCGGGCTTCCTCCGCAACGAGGACGACCCCCGGCCCGCCACGCTCGACGATGCCGTGGCCCACATCCTCCATGCCATCGACGTGGCGGGCATCGACCACGTGGGCATCGGCACCGACTTCGACGGCGACGGCGGCGTGCCCGGCCTCTCCTGCGCCAGCCAGCTCCAGGGCCTCACCCGCCGCCTCCTGGCCGAAGGGTTCGGCGAGGAGGACCTGGAGAAAATCTGGGGCGGCAACTTTCTGCGCGTGATGCGCGAGGTGCAGGCCGCGCGGCAGATATAGTCTGAACATCAAGCTCCCCTACGCTGCAAACGACATTCCCCCTAATTTGGATAGAACTATGAAAAAATTGTTCATACTCTCCATGCTTCTTTCCGCCCTCTTCTGCGTGGGCTGCAAGAACCAGCAGGCGCAATCGGCCGCCACGGAGACAGACTCCGTGGCCGTGACCGCCGTGAAGTTCAACGCCGACTCAGCCTTTGCCTCCATCGAGGCACAATGCGCCTTCGGTCCGCGCGTGCCCAACTCCGCCGCCCACAAAGCCTGCGGCGACTACATTGCCGCCCGCTTCAGGGCCCTTGGGCTCACCGTCACCGAACAGGCCGCCGACCTCAGGGCCTGGGACGGCCAGGTGCTCCGTTCGCGCAACATCATTGCCGCCTACCGGCCCGAACTCGCCGACCGCATCCTCCTCTGCGCCCACTGGGAAAGCCGTCCCTGGGCCGATGCCGACCCCGACAGCGCCAACCACCGCAAACCCGTGATGGCGGCCAACGACGGGGCGAGCGGCGTGGCCGTCATGCTCGAGGTGGCCCGCCTGCTCGGCGAACTGAACCCCGCGTTCGGCGTGGACTTCATCTGCTTCGACGCGGAGGACTACGGCGTGCCCTATTGGGGCGAAAGCCAGGCGGAGGGCGACGGCAGCGACTGGTGCTTAGGCTCCCAATATTGGGCGGCGCATCCCCACGTGCCCGGCTACCAGGCCCGCTTCGGCATCCTGCTCGACATGGTGGGCGGAGCCGATGCCCGCTTCTGCTACGAGGGTTTCTCCCTGCGCTATGCCCGCGACGTGGTGGTGCGCGTGTGGGACGCAGCCCAGCGTGCCGGGGCCGCCGGCCTCTTTGTGCAGGCTGAGGGCGGCTATGCCCAGGACGACCACCTGCCCGTCAACGAAGTGGCAGGCATTCCCTGCATCGACATCATCCCCTGCGTCGAGGGCGAACACACCTTCGGAGCCACCTGGCACACGGTGAACGACACGCCCGAACATATCTCGCGCGAAACCCTACGCGGTGTCGGACAGACCCTCGTGCAGTTCCTCTACGAACAGACCCTTCCCTGACAAATCCCTTTCAACCAAACAGCAAACAGACATGACGATCAACGAAATACAGGACGAGATTATCGAAGACTTCAGCGGCCTCGACGACTGGATGGACCGCTACCAGCTGCTCATCGACCTGGGCGAGGAACAGGAACCCCTGGCCGAAGCCGACAAGGTGGAGCAGAACCTCATCGACGGTTGCCAGAGCCGCGTGTGGATAGTGTGTGAGGAAAACGGCGGACTGCTCGACTTCCGCGCCGAGAGCGACGCCCTCATCGTGAAGGGTATCGTTTCGCTCGTCGTCCGCGCCGTCACGCACCACACCCCCGACGAAATCCTCAGCTCCCCGCTCTACTTCATCGAGAAAATCGGGCTCACCGAACACCTCTCCCCCACCCGCTCCAACGGCCTCCTCGCCATGATCAAGCAGGTGCGGATGTACGCCCTGGCCTACCAGACCAAACTCCAGGGCTAAGCTCTCCCCGCCCGCCCCTTCGGCCTTCCGCACGAAGATTATTTTATTAAAAATAAAGAAATTGTAAAGGAAGGCTTGAATTCTTCATGATTAAATCTCTATTTTTGCAGCGCATGCCTCCCCCTCCAGCTGCGGCGGGCGGCATGCGCTCCATTTTTCCTTAAATCCCATATCCGAAAGCCCCCTCCGCGGGGGGCCTTGGCCAGAGAAAATCAATCAATCCCCGTATACTATGAACAAAATTACGCGATTTTTCACCCTCCTGCTGTGTCTGGTGCTCGGTAGCCCCAGTTTCGCGGCAACGCCCTTCGTGACGACAACCGTAGAGAACGGCCAGTTTGCCGAAGGCACCGTCTGGTACACCCTGACCATCGCAGCGTCCAAGCTCCGTATCTCCAACAACGACGGAGCCGAGTACATCCAGCTCGGCGGCCACATCTCCGGCGCCGACAGTGACCTCTGGTGCTTCGTGGGCAACGAAGAAGAAGGCTTCCTTATATACAATAAAGAAGCCGGAGCAGGCATGGCCCTCACCGCACCCACAACCATGTCGGGCGCAAACGGCGGCACGTCCTACGCCGTGCTCCAGCCTGTCACCGAACCCCTCGCCGAGGGCCTCACCAACCGCTGGAGCTTCAGCGAAGCCACGCAGAAATCCAACGGCCAAGCCCTCAGCGTCCAGGGCGGCTACTATGTGAACGAGTTCGGCCTGGCCAACAACATCCTGAACAACCGCGATGGCAAGCTGGCCTTCTGGTCGGCCGGCTACGACGACGGTTCCGTCATTTGCATGGAGGCCGTCACCACCCGATTCGGCGTGGACATGACCACAGGCTCCTTCACCGCCACCAATCCCGCAGGTACCTACGCCTCGCAGTGGACTTCCACCGCCACCGGACCGCAGCTCACGCTCACGACCGGTGCGAACAACATGACCCAACAGGGCGACGACATCACCATGGCTTCGGGCGGTAGCGGCTCCAGCACCTACACGCTCTTCGCCGGGCAGGACTACGCCATCACGGGCTACAGCTTCAAGTTCCGCAACCTCAACGCCAACACCAACGCCACGAAGTTCACCGTGGGAACCACGGAATACAGCGTCACTGACGAGGAGCAGACCCTCAGCGTGAGCGACATCAACGAGCCTTCCGCCCAGTTCACCCTCTCGGGCCACAACCACGCCGTGCTCATCACCGACTTTGTGGTCAGCGTGAGCCGTTCCTTCCGCGAACCCGAGCCCCAGCAGAACCTCTTCGTCACCGACGGCACGCGCAAGCCCTACCGCATCCCCGCCATTGCCCAGGCCAAGAACGGCAACCTCATTGCCATCAGCGACTACCGCCCCTGCGGCGCCGACATCGGTTTCGGTGAGGTCGACATCGTGGCCCGCATCTCCAAGGACAACGGCAAGACCTGGGGCGACGAGTTCTTCATCGGCAACGGTACGGGCGTGAGCGGCGCCATCGACTGCGGTTTCGGCGATGCCGCCGTAGTGGCCGACTCCGAGAGCGACGAAGTGCTCCTCATCAGCGTCTGCGGCAACACCGTCTACTCCGCCGGCACCACCACCCGCGAGAACCCCAACCGCGTGGCCCGCTTCCGCAGCCACGACGGCGGCGAGACCTGGTCCGCCTACGAAGAAATCACCGAAGGCATCTACACGCTCTTCGACGAGAGCAAGCTCGGTGCCGTGCAGAGCCTCTTCTTCGGTTCGGGCCGCATCTGCCAGAGCCGTCTCGTGAAGGTGGGCGAATACTACCGCCTCTATGCCGCCCTCTGTGCCCGTCCCGGCGGCAACCGCGTGGTCTACTCCGACGACTTCGGTGAAACGTGGCACGCCCTTGGCGACATCGACGTGTCGCCCGCACCCAACGGCGACGAACCCAAGTGCGAGGAACTCCCCGACGGTACGGTCATCCTCAGCTCCCGCATGTGGGGCGGCCGCTACTACAACTTCTTCACCTACACCGACGTGGAGAAGGCCGAAGGTTCCTGGGGCACGTGCGCCGCTTCGCAGGCTTCGAACAACGGAACCATAGCCGAAGGCAACAGCTGCAACGGCGAAATCATGATACTCCCCGTGCTGCGCAACGAAGACAACGCCGAAATGTTCCTCGCCCTCCAGTCCGTGCCCCTCGGCAACGGCCGTTCGAACGTGGGCATCTATTACAAGGAGCTCAACGAACTCTCCGACCTCCAGGATGCCGCCTCCTTCTCAGCCAACTGGGACGGACGCCACCAGGCCTCCTACATCAACTCGGCCTACTCCACCATGATCATGCAGGCCAACGACACCCTCGCCTTCCTCTACGAAGAGTCCACCTTCGGCAAGGACTACACCGAAGTGTACAAGGCCTACTCGCTCGAGTACATCACTGAGGGCCGCTACTCCTACCACCCCGCCACTTCCACCGAAGCCTTCGTGCAGCGAATGCTTGCAGCGCGCACCGCCACCGTGACGAGTCTGCCGCAGGGCGAAGCCGTCGGTATGCTCGATGCCGCCAAGAGCGATGAGCTCGCCGCCGCCGTGGCCAACGTAGCCGCCATCTACGAGGCCAATCCCACGCCCCAGGGCTACGCCGATGCCATGAAGGAGTTCAGCGAGAAGGTAGCCGAAGCCACCATCCAGCTCCAGGACGGCGGTGTCTACACCCTCTTCAACAAGGACCGTGCCGCCAACCCCTACCTCGGCCTTTCCGAAAACGCCGACAACATCGACGGCAGCCACAAGTCCTACCAGGGCTATGCCGACGACGCCTCCGACGACCGCAAGTTCGAGTTCTGCCTCCAGGCCGACGGTTCGTGGAAAATCCGCAGCAAGGCCAACCAGACCTTCCTCAGCCCCACGCAGAACTACTACAAGACCGTATTCCAGGTCAGCGACATCGCCGAAGCCGGCAGCTATGTAGTCCGTTCGAGTGCCGAAGGCTGGTCCACGCTCGTGAGCCAGGAACCCGTAGCCGCCGCCATTCCGGCCCTCCACCTCGACGGCAGCAACCGCCTCGTGCAGTGGAACGCCACCGAAGGTGCCTCGCAGTGGAAAATCGTGCCCACGGGTGAAATCCTCACCGACATCGAAGCCGTAGAGCAGACCCGCCCGCAGCAGTCCGGTGCCCTCTACGACCTCTCGGGCCGCCGCCTCCAGCGCATCCCCGCCCAGGGCATCTACATCGGCAGCGACCGCCGCAAGCACATTGTGAAATAAAATCCCGCGCGCCCTACCGCGTCGCGAACCGAGCCAAGAGGTTACCCCCGCCCGCCCGTGTGGGGTAGCCTCTTGGCCTTTCTATGGCAAACCCTTTAGCCCCACCAACCACTCCCCGATGAAAGTAATAGACCTCGGAGCCCGGCACTCCGTCATCAACGCCTACATGGCCCAGCTGCGCGACGTCAGCCGCCAGGGCCACCGTCCCCTCTTCCGCCGCAACCTCCAGCGCATAGCCCGCGCCATGGCCTACGAGGTGAGCCGCACCCTCAGCTATTCGCCGAAGCCCGTGCAGACCCCCCTCGGCACCAAGTCCGTGCCCACCTGCGACGACCGCATCGTCGTCGGCACCGTGCTGCGCGCCGGCCTCGCCTTCCACGAAGGCTTCCTCGACACCTTCGACGAGGCCGAAGCCGGCTTTGTCGCCGCCTACCGCGAGGAAGGTACGCCCGGCGAACTCAAAATCCACCTCGACTACCTCGCCGCCCCCAGCATCGAAGGTGCTACCTTCCTCCTCGTCGACCCCATGCTCGCCACGGGCGGCAGCCTCGAACTCGCCTACAAGGCCTTCCTCCGCAACGGCCGGCCCGCGCGGCTCCACATCTGCTGCGTCATTGCCGCGCCCGAGGGCATCGAGCACCTCCAGCGCGCCTTCCCCTCCGACGAAGTCACCCTCTGGGTGGCCGCCATCGACGACCGCCTCAACGCCGATGCCTACATCGTGCCCGGTCTGGGCGATGCGGGCGACCTTTCCTTCGGCCCGAAACTCTAAACCGCCACCGCAAAGGCAAGCATGGAAACCCTCACCGAGAAATACCGCAACTACCTCCTTTTGGAGAAAGGCTTCTCGCCCCATACGGCCGAAGCCTACTGCAGCGACGTGGCCAAACTCCTCTGCTACCTCGACGACGAAGGGATCGACCTCCGCCACACCCGCCTCGACGACCTCCACCGCTTCGCCGCCTCCCTCCTCGACGTGGGCATTTCCCCCGTCTCCATAGCCCGCATCCTGAGCGGCGTGCGCTCGTTCTTCGCCTTCCTCCTCCTCGACGGCTACCTCGAGGCCGACCCCTCCGAACTCCTCGAGTCGCCCAAGAAGCCCGACCGACTGCCCACCGTCCTCACCCTCGCCGAAGTCGATGCCCTCGAAGCCGCCATCGACCTCAGCCTTCCCGAGGGGCGGCGCGACCACTGCATCGTGGAAGTCCTCTACAGCTGCGGGCTGCGCGTGAGCGAACTGTGCAGCCTCCGCCTGAGCGACCTCTTTCTCGACGAAGGCTTCCTGCGCGTGCTCGGCAAGGGCGGCAAGCAGCGCCTTGTGCCCGTGTCGCCCCGCGCCTTGGGCGAAATCCGCGCGTGGATGGACGAGCGCAGCGGCATTGACATCCGCCCGGGCGAGGAGGACATCCTCTTCCTCAGCCACCGGCGCGGCCGCCGCCTGTCGCGCATCACCGTGTTCCACAATCTCCAGGCCATCGCCGCCCGAGCCGGCCTCCAGAAGCACATTTCGCCCCACACCCTCCGCCACACCTTCGCCACCCACCTGCTCGAAGGCGGCGCCAACCTGCGCGCCATCCAGATGATGCTGGGCCACGAGAGCATCCGCACCACCCAGCTCTACACCCACCTCGACCGCGCCTTCCTCCGCCGCCAAGTCATCGAACACCTCCCCCG
>CALZMA010000049.1 GCA_945788445.1 uncultured Bacteroidales bacterium
GCGGATGGAGATGCCGCGCAGGATGCTGATGGCATTCTCGCGGTTTTTCTTCTTCGCCTTCAGCGCTTCGAGCCGCTGCTTCTCTTCGGGGGTGAGCTCCTTCTTGCGCTTCTTCTTTTCCAGCTCTTCACTTTCCTCGTATTCCTCATTGGTCAGCCCTTGGCTGTTGATGTCGATGTCCTTGGTATTGTGGGAAGCCTTCGTGGCCCCGATGGTTTTCTTGAGGTCCTCGAAATCGCGGAGCGCGACTTCGTCGAGCTTGAGGAGTTCGTCGTTGTAGAGGCTGTTGTCTTCAAAGCCGTTGTTCACCACGCGCTCGATGTAGATCCGCTTGAGCTGCTCCAGCATGCGGGGCACGTCGAAGGCTTTCATGCGGCTGCCCTCAATGCCAATGACGGGGCAGAAGTTGAGGAAGTCGCCCATGGCCTTGCGGTCGCTTTCGGAGGTCTTTCCCGCCTTGGCGGAGATTTTGGCGGTTTCGGCCAGGACGCGGAGGGTGCGGTCGGGGGCGAAGTCGAACACGTAGCAATGTGCTTTCATGCGGCCGTTGATGGTGGCGGGCGTCTGCACGCGGAAGATGGTTTGCATGTAGGTGCTGGCCCCCGTGGCGAAGCCGCCAGAAAGCATGAATACGGCCGTCCATGCCTTGACGCTGACGCCTGCGGTGAGGCGTCCGCAGGAGAGCGTGATGGTGCGTGTTTGCTCGGGGTCGTGGCCGATGGCCTGCTGCACGGCGGTGAGGGCGTCGCGGCTTTCCTCCTCACGGGTGCCGTCGCCCGCGACATTAACCACCTGGAAGTGCTGGAACACGGGGTGACGGTCGAGCATCTCTTTCAGTGCCTTGGCGGCGGCTACGCCGGGCAGCATCCAAAGGGTGTGGCGGAAGATGTGGCGGTTGGTTTCGTTGGCGTAGGGGTAGCAACTGTCTGCGTCTTCCTTGGAGAGCAGGTTGAGGAAGGCCCACACGTCGCGTTCGTGCTTGAAAGTGCCTTCGTGGCCGACGCGGAAAAACTCGGTGAAGTTGAAGGCGATGTCTTCGTCGATGTAGTCGTGCAGGAGGCGGCCCAGGTCGTAGGTGTAGATGTGCATCTGGGGCAGGCCCGCGTAGGGGTTGGGGTCGCCGAAGTGGATTTTGTCCCACTCGGCCTTGGCGCGCTGCTCCATGACGTAGTCCCAGGTGTAGATTTCTTCCTCCTTGTAGCCGTCGAGGAGGTTAAAGGGTGTGCCCGAGAGGTGCAACACCTTCGTGGCTGGCTTGACGAGTTCGGCCATGACGGCTTGGCCGAGTTCGGTCTTCGTGCCTTCGTGGGCTTCGTCCACGATGATGAAGTCCCACGGAGTGGAGAACACGGCGTCGTTCTTGTCGAAATGACCGCCCACGAGTTCGGAGCCGCGCAGGTCCTGCATGGAGGCGAAGTAGACGTAGTGTAGCCCATCCCGCTGCGCCCGATTCTCGAGGAGGTCGTGGGGCTCGCCGTTGTGCTTCGAACCGTAGGCATAGTGCGGACTGTCGTAGAAGATTTTGCCGAAATCTTCAAACCATCCTGCGTCCACGACAGGGCGGTGGGTGAGGATGAGGGTGCGGCGGAAGCGTTGCTCCTTGACTACCTGTAAGGCGGAGAGCGTCTTTCCGAAACGCATCTTGGCATTCCAGAGCATCTGCGTGCTGCCCTTGGCGAACTGTTTCTGGGTCTTGTCGATGGCTTCGCGCTGCTCGGGGCGGAATATTATGGGGTCGCGGCCGATGGCGATTTCAGCCGCCGTGAGCGATGCCTTGCCCGCTTTCACCGCAGCAATGGCGCGCTTGACGGTTTCGAGGTCGGTGAGAAACCATTCGTTGGCCCTGCCGTCGCAGGCGAAAGCCTTGCGCTGGATCCCCGAACGGAGGAGCACATTGTGGACTTCCTTGTCGTTGAAGGAGCAGACGCGCTTGTCGCGCACATAGAGGGTGAGCTCGGTGTAGAGCAGTTCGTAGCTGATGCCCGCGGTCTGTGTGTACTGGTTGATGCGCTCGCGTGCTGCTTGGTTGAGCTGCTTGCAGCCGGGGGCAAGGCCGAAGATGTTTTCCTCGCTGCAGGTGGTCTCGCCAATCTTCAGGCAGCCGCGGTGTGCCTCATCGGGGATGCGGAACACATAGATGAGTTTGGGCTTGAGGGATGATTCAAACTGCATGGGCTTTCACTGCTTGATGAGGTCGATGTACCGGATTTTCTTTTCTCTCTTCCGCGGCTGGGGGTAGTCGTCGCCCCAGTCTTTGATGAGGCAATAGGTGCCGTTGTGTCTGCGGATGTCCCCGCCATTGCATCCTTCGCAAATCTCCATTTCTTCTTCTGTATCTCCAAATAGGTTGGTGCTGCGCTTTACCCTGCTGGCGCAGGAACCGGGGACTACGCCCTTGAGACCATCCATTTGCCATACGTTCCACGATATGATGTAGGCCATGAAGTGGATGGATTTGGCTTGGGGCATTTTGCCGAACTTGGCCAGATAGTATTCGATGAAGGAGACGAGCATGGCCTCGCGCGCCAAAAGGAGGCTGTCGCCCTGCCACTCGTAGGCGTAGATGTGGCGATAAGCAGACTGGGCTGCCTTGAGCCATTCGGTGGAGGTGTGTACGTTTTCGCTGACGACGCGCAGCTTGCGATCGAGCAGGCCGATGCGCTCGGGAAGGGGGATGAACTGGCCCGTCGTGGTGTCGTAGCGGCTCACGATGTAGGGGGCTTCGCCGCAGGTAATTTCGAGGCGGGTGCTGTGGATGTAGTCGCACCAGTTTTTTCCTTCGGGGAAGGTAATGGGGCCTTGGGTCGTTCGCCAGGTGTGTCTGCCGTCTTCGAGGGTCACTTCTTCGTTGAATACGCCGCTGCGGCCAAACCAGGCTTCGTCGATGAGGTTGTTCTGGGCGTTGCAGACCCACGAGGGGGTGAAGACTTCTGCCATCTCTCGTGAGCGGGCGGTCTGTGTGTGCTTTTGCTTTTTGACGCGGGGCATCACCACGTGGCCTCGCTCGCCAGTGATGAGTCCGGGCAGTATGGGGTCGTGGTAGCCGTAGCCTGCACCGAGTTCTGTATAGTCATCAGTGGCCCAGAAAATGTTATTCTGGACTTCGGGGGTGCTCCGCGTGTGGTCTTTCAGCAGGCAGGTTAGTATGTCGGGCGAAAGCGACTGCAGGGTGTCTTCCAGTATATCGGCTTCGTTGAAGGATGGGTACATAGGTGGGTTACGTGGGTATGCCCGCACTCGGCGTGCAGTCCTGAGATAGGCAGATTACGTGCCTCTATGTGTGGCGGGAGTGGGTAGGAAAGCTGCACCTTTTGTATAATGGGCAAAAGTAGGCTCTTTGTTTTACGTAACCAAGCGTTTACAGCATATTTGCGCAAAAGAAAACCGCCGGCTGGTGGGCCGGCGGCGGAACGGGGGAGTGTGTGCAAAGCAGAGGCCCGAAGGGCTGGCCTTCAGCGCAAAACGCGCCGGGTCAGCCCTTCGGGCCTTCAGGTTGAACTTTTGATGGAATGTTCGTGGGCATGTTTGGCAGGGGGATGCAAGGGACTCTGCTTTCGGTGCGCCTTAGCAACCGCCGCAGAGCTGTTTCAGCAATTCGTCCTGCTGCTTCAGTTCCTCGCTGGTTTCTTCGCGGGCGGGGACAAGGGGGAGGCGGAGCACGTTGGCAATCTTGCCCTGTACGGCGAGGAGCGCCTTGATGCCGGCGGGGTTTCCGTCTGCCGTCATCAACTTGTAGACCTTGCTGAGTAGGCGGTGTGCCTTGAGGGCTTCGCCGAAGTCGCCGGCGAGCGCCGTGTGGACCATGCGGCCGAAGGCGGCGGGGTAGGCGTTGGCCACTACGGAGATGACACCCTGTGCGCCCAGCGTGAAGAGTTCGAGCGAGATGGCGTCGTCGCCGCTGAGCACGTCGAAGCCTTCCGGGGCGTGTTCCACGATTTCCTCAATCTGTGCGATGTTGCCCGAAGCCTCCTTGATGGCTACCACATTGGGGCATTCCTGTGCAATGCGGAGTGTGGTTTCGGCAGCGAGGTTTACCCCCGTGCGTCCCGGCACATTGTAGAGCACCACAGGCAGCGGACTGGCTTCGGCCACCGCCTGGAAGTGGCGGAAGAGGCCCTCCTGCGTCGGCTTGTTGTAGTAGGGCGTCACGATGAGCACGGCTTCGAAGCCTTCGAGGTCCTCCGTCTGGAGATACTCGATGACCTGCGCCGTGTTGTTGCCCCCGGCTCCGAGCATGAGAGGCAGTCGTCCGGCGTTGGCCTGCTTCACCGTGCGGATTACGGCGCGCTTCTCTTCGGCCGTGAGGCAGGGCGTTTCGGCCGTCGTGCCGAGCACGCAGAGGAAGTCCGTGCCATTCTCGATTTGGAAGCGGACCAGTTCGGCCAGGGCTTCGTGGTCCACGCTACCGTCGCTGTGGAATGGTGTGACCAAGGCCACGCCCAAGCCGCGGAAGGGATGCCTTTCGGGGGCAGGCTCCTGTTCGCACAGGTCCATTTCCAAGGGGTCGTTGAAGTTCTCAAAGACGTTGTCTCTGTTCATGATGGAGTAGGTGGGTGTTTGGGTTAATAGAGAATGTGCAGGCGGCTTAGTTGGCAGCCATGAATTCATCGAGGAAGCGTACGTCGTTTTCGGAGAAGAGGCGGAGGTCCTTCACCTGGTACTTGAGGTTCGTGATGCGCTCCACGCCCATGCCGAAGGCGTAGCCCTTGTAGACCTTGCTGTCGATGCCGTTGGCTTCGAGCACGTTGGGGTCCACCATGCCGCAGCCGAGAATTTCCACCCACCCCGTGTGCTTGCAGAAGGAGCAGCCCTTGCCGCCGCAGATGTTGCAGGAGATGTCCATTTCGGCGCTGGGCTCGGTGAAGGGGAAGTAGGAGGGGCGCAGGCGGATTTTCGTTTCGGGGCCGAACATCTCGCGGGCGAAGGTGAGGAGCACCTGCTTGAGGTCGGTGAAGCTCACGTCCTTGTCGATGTAGAGGCCTTCCACCTGGTGGAAGAAGCAGTGGGCGCGGGCCGAAATGGCCTCGTTGCGGTACACGCGGCCCGGGCAGATGACGCGGATGGGCGGTTCGGCGTGCTCCATCACGCGGCTCTGTACGGAGCTGGTGTGGGTGCGGAGCACGATGTCGGGATGCTGTTCTACGAAGAAAGTGTCCTGCATGTCGCGGGCGGGGTGGTCTTCGGCGAAGTTCATGGAGGAGAACACGTGCCAGTCGTCTTCCACCTCGGGACCGTCGGCCATGCTGAAGCCGAGGCGCGAGAAGATGTCGATGATTTCGTTCTTGACGATGGAGAGCGGGTGGCGCGTGCCGAGGGAAACGGGGTAGGGCGTACGCGTCAGGTCGAGGTCGGAGTGGTCGTCTTCCTGCGTGGCGAGGGCCTCGCGGAGTTCGGCCAATTTGTTCTGGAGAGCAGACTTGAGTTCGTTGAGCTGAATGCCGATGGCGCGCTTCTCTTCGGCGGGAACATCGCGGAAGGCGGCCATGAGTTCGTTTACGATACCCTTCTTGCTCAAATATTTAATGCGGAGGTTTTCCAGTTCGGCGGCATCGTTGGCCTGAAGGCCCGATACCTCGCCGAGCAGTTGTGCGATTTTTTCTTTCAACATAGTTTGGAGCGTTAAAACTGTGCCCGAACGGACAGGTTTTCCTTTAGTTTGGTCGCAAAGATAGTGCAAACCGAAGAGAAAGGGAAGGTTTGGCAAAGAGTTTTTGAAGAAAACGGGCTTTTGGGGGCTTTCCAAGCGGGGAAGAGGTGGCGTATCGCGGGCGAGAAGGTGGTGTTTTCAAAATAAATCTCCTATATTTGCCGCCGTAATGAGAAAGATAAGATACATCATCAATCCCATTTCCGGTACGCAGCGCAAGCAGCACATCGCCGAACTGGCAGAAAAGCTCACGGACCGTTCGCTGTACGAGCTGGAAATCGTCTATACAGAATATGCGGGCCACGCCAGTGTGCTTGCGGCGGAAGCCGTGGGGCGGGGCGTGGACGTGGTGGTGGCTGTCGGCGGCGACGGCACCGTGAACGAAGTGGGCCGCGCCCTGGTACACACGCCGACGGCGCTGGGCATCGTGCCCTGCGGCTCGGGCAACGGCCTGGCTCGCCATCTCTACCTGCCGCTCCAGCCGCAGGGGGCTATCGAAATCATCAACAAGGGCGTGGTTCACGAGCTCGACTACGGCACCATCAACAACCGACCCTTCTTCTGCACCTGCGGTGTGGGCTTCGATGCTTTCGTCAGTGAAAAATTCGCCGCTTCGGGCCGTCGCGGACTGCTCACCTATATGGAGAACACGCTGCGCTCCGGACTGCTCTACAAACCGCAGACTTACAGCATAGAGGACGAGAACGGCACGGAGACGTGCAAGGCGTTTCTCATTGCCTGTGCCAATGCCTCGCAGTATGGCAACGATGCCTTTATTGCTCCCTACGCGAGTATGAAGGACGGGCTGCTCGACGTGGTGGTGATGGAGCCGTTCAATGCCATCGAGGCACCGCAGGTGGCGCTCCAGCTCTTCAACGGCACGCTCCCCGAGAACAGCCACGTGAAGACCTTCAAGGCTTCGCGCCTACGCATCCACCGCGAGTCGGAGGGCGTGGCTCACTTCGATGGCGACCCCTTCTGGACGGGCGAAACGATTGAGGTGGGCGTGGAGCGCGGGGCCTTGCGCGTCGTGGTCAATCCGGACAAGCCCGACAAGACGCGCTCCGAAACGAAACTCCCGCTCATGCAGCTCATCCCCGTCTTTTTCAATGAATGGAAAACGCTTCCCGAGGCTTTTCTCAACCGCACCGGGCAGGACCTCAGGAAACTGAACCGCAACATCGTGAACCTCATGCGGAACAACAAGGGCGGGGAATAGAGGTACATCGGTTTGTGTAAACAAATATGGGCCTTGGAGCTACAGCCGCTCCAAGGCCCATATTTATCGCTGCGCGAAGACGGGCTGGAGCACGTCTTCGTCGGGCCAGTGGGGAAGGTAGAAGAGAGGGAGGGGCTTTCCGCCGATGCCGCTCCAGTCGATGCGGCGCACTTCCTCGAAATAGGGTGGGCCGAAGTCGAACGAGCGGCCGTAGAGGAGAATGGCGCGGCGGCCTTCGTCGATTTTCCATAGCCCGCCGCCATGCTGGCAGTTTTCGTCGCCTTCGAGAAGGTCCTTGTGGAGGTAGACGCGGCCGAACTTCAGCACGCCGTGTTGGGTGATGATGAATTTCTGGTACATA
>CALZMA010000050.1 GCA_945788445.1 uncultured Bacteroidales bacterium
CTTTCAACTCAAAACAACACAACCGGTGCTGACCATAATCAAGCGCGAGCTGCAACGCATCGTGCGCCAACCGATTTACCTTTTCTCGATGGTGGTGGCCCCACTCTTCTGCTGCCTCCTCTTCACCACGCTGATGGGGGAAGGACTCCCCGAACAGTTGCCGGCGGGGGTGGTCGACGAGGATGCCACGGCCACCTCGCGCAACGTGCGCCGAAACCTCGGGGCCTTCCAGATGGTGGACATCCGGCAAGACTACGCCAACGTGGGCGAGGCGCGCCGGGCCATGCAGCGCGGCGAAATTTACGGCTTCTACCTCCTGCCGAAGGGGATGGAAAACGAGGCGCTGCGGCAACGCATCCCGACCGTGTCGTTCTACACCAACAGCTCCTTCCTCGTGGCCGGCTCGCTGCTCTACCGCGACATGCGCATGATGAGCGAACTCGCCTCGGGTGCCGCCACGCGCTCCGTGCTCTACGCCAAGGGGGCCACGGAACGGCAGGCGATGGCCTATCTGCAACCCGTGGTGGTGGACATGCACCCGCTGGGCAACGCCGTACTGAACTACAACGTCTACCTCACCAACCTCCTCATCCCCGGCGTGCTGGGCATCTTCATCTTCATGATGACCGTCTACACCTTCGGCACAGAACTGAAGTTCGGCACGGCCCGGCAGCTCATGCGCCGGAGCGGAGGCTCGGCCACGGCGGCAGTCTTCGGCAAGCTGTGGGCACAGTTCGGCGTGTTCCTCCTCACGGGCACCGCCGTCGTGCTCTGGCTCTACGGAGCCTTGGACTTCCCCCACGCGGGCGGCCTGCTGCGCATGTGGGGACTGATGGCGCTCTACATCCTCGCCTGCCAAGGCCTGGGACTGGCCTTCTTCACGCTGCTGCCCACGCTGCGCCTCGGCCTGTCGGCTGCCTCGCTCTGGGGCGTGCTCTCCTTCAGCATCTGCGGCATGTCGTTCCCCGTGATGGCCATGCACCCCACGCTGCAGGGAGTGGCCTGGCTCTTCCCCCTGCGCCACTACTACGTGCTCTACGTCTGCACGGCCCTCCACGGCTTCCCCCTCCTCGCGCTGCCCTGGCACGTCGTCGTCCTCTTCGTCTTCGCCGCCCTGCCGCTCCTCTGCCTGCGGCGGCTGAAGGGCGTGATGCTGCACGGACGATACGAAGCCTGACTTAGCTTGCTTGCAAGCCCAATCCGGCAGGTTATGGGTTATCGGGTTATGAAGTGATAAGATTACGCTTCCAGCGAGCGAAGCCTCTAACCCGTAACATGATAACCTCGTAACCTCAATACCAATCACCCTATAACCTCATCCCCCGAGCATGTTCCGCCTATTCCTCCTCCATCTCCGAAATATTCTGGGCGACCAGGCCATTCTCATCTTCTGCCTGCTCGTGCCCCTCGGCTATCCCCTGCTCTACTCCTTTATCTATACGGGAGAAACGGTGCGGGAGGTGCCCGTGGCCGTCATCGACGACTGCCGCTCCGCCGACAGCCGCGCTTTCGTCCGCCGCGTGGACGCTACGGCCGACGTGGCCGTGATGAGCTATTGCGCCAATAGGACCGAGGCCGAGGAACTGGTGCGGAAACAGCAGGTCTACGGCATCGTGGCCATACCCAAAGATTTCAGCCACCAGCTCGCACGGGGCGAACAGGTGGCTGTCCAAGTCTACGCCGACATGGCCGGCATGCTTTACTATAAGGCCATCCTCACCAGCTGCACCAACGTGAGCCTCGACATGGGGGCCAAACTGAAGGTGCAGCGCGGGGGCGGCACGACCCGGGAACAGGATGCCGTGGCGGCCGCACCGATTGCCTACGAAGAAGTGTCGCTCTTCAACCCGCAAACGGGCTTCGCCGCCTTCCTCATCCCCGCCGTGCTGATGCTCATCATCCAGCAGACCTTCGTCCTCGGCGTGGGCATCGGCGTGGGCACGGCACGCGAACGCGGACTCTTCCGCCGCTACAAGCCGCTGCAGAACAGTTTCACGGGACTCTTCGGTTCGGTGGCCGCCCGCTGCATGGCCTTCCTGGTACTCTACATCCCCGTCTCGGTCTACGTCACGGGCATTGTCCCCTACCTCTTCGACCTGCCGCAGCTGGTGCGCCCGTCGTCGCTGGCCGTGCTGCTCGCGCCCTACCTGCTGGGCTGCTTCGGCTTCGCGAGCTGTCTCGGCGTCTTTGTGCGCCACCGCGAGTACGTCATTCCGCTCATCGTCTTCACCTCCGTGCCCCTGCTTTTCCTTTCGGGCATCTCCTGGCCGGGCAGCGCCGTGCCCGAAGTGTGGAAATGGGTGAGCAGCCTCTTCCCCTCGACCTTCGGCATCCAGGGCTTCGTGGCCCTGAACAACATGGGTGCCTCGCTCAGCGACATCCGGCCGCAGCTCGTGGGCCTCAGCATCCAGGCCCTCGTCTATTTCCTCGCGGCCATCGCCGCCGAGCGCTGGCTCATCGGCAAGTCGGCGAAGCTACCGCGCCACTAAGCTCGCAAGGTTGGAGGGTGCGCTCCAAGGGTCCTTGGGGAGCTGCTCGGGAGCGGAAGGGGACGGATCGGCCTGACGCGGGGACGGCTGCGGGGACGGCCGCCCGGGGGCGGCTACCTTGCGGGGGGCAGGGGTGGGCAGCTTTCGCACGATGAACACGGTGTCGCGCTCCACCACGATGCGTTCGCGGTAGACGGTGTCCCGCGCAGCCAAACAGACCTCGCCGCCCGCGTCATTTTCGGCCACAAGCCGTTGGCCCGGCGAACGCAGGAACCACACGGCGGCACCGCCCAACAACAGGCCGCAGGCCCACACGGCGGCATAGCGCAGCAGGGTGCGGAGCGCAATCTGCCGGCCCGCAGGCGGCGGGCACTGGCTGAGGATTTCCTCCACCTCGCCGTCGGTGAGCGCCGCCGGCTCCCCGGCCTGCACCGCAAACAGGGCGGCATAGGCAGCCCACCGCGCGGGACAGTTCCCACCCGCAAAATAGTTGCGCAAGCGGTCTTCTTCGGCAAGTTCCGTTTCGCCTGCCAAATAGCGCTGCAAGAGTTGCTCTATTTGTTTTTCTTCCATTGTTTCCTGTTTTTCAAAATTTTCCAAAACCATTTTCGTTCACTGCGCCCCGGCCTGTCTGCCTATCTGCGCAAGCATCGCTTTCCGCGCCCGCGACAACCGCTGCCGCACGTTGGCCTCCGAGGTGCAGAGGAGCGCGGCAATCTCCGGCGTGGAGAGGCGGTCCACCTCGCGCATTTGCAGCAGGAGGCGGTAGTGCTGGGGCAATTCGCTCCAGGCGCGCTGCACGCACTGGGCCCGTTCGCGCTCCACGAGCAGGGTGTGGGGCGTTTCGAAGGCAAGCGGTTCGGCATCCTCGGCGAGGGTGGCCGTGGCGTGGAGGGCGCGCTGGCGGAGCATGTTGAGGCAGACATGGCGCAACACGCTCTGGGCGAGCCGCACGAAATGGGCCTCGTCGGCAATCCGCTGCCGCACGCCCCAGAGCTTCAGCGCCGTGTCCTGCACGGCGTCCTCGGCATCGTAGCCGTTGGCGAGCAGCTGCATCCCCACGGTCAGGAGGCGGGGCCGGACCTGGCGCAGGCTGCGTTCAAAACGGTCTCTGCCAAAACCAAGCGTCGTCATAAGTGGGGGTTCCGATTTCTGCTGTCTCGCCTTCGGGGAGCAGTGTGATGTAATCCTGTCGTTTGTCGCTTTCCACGCCGGGGCGGTTCTCGAGATAGCCGCTGAGAAAATAGAGGTTTTTGGCCATGTAGTTGTCGAGGTAGTACTCGTGCGTGACGCGCTGCTGATAGTTCCAGTTGGCCTCCTTGTTGAGCTGCAGCGTGCGGCCGTCCTTCATGCGCTGGCGGATTTCGCCGGGATGGAGGGGAACGCCGTTCTCGTCCGTGACGTAGGCGGCCATGCTGGCGTCCATCATCACCCACTTCTGCAACTCGAAGCTCCACACCACGGTGACGACGGTGGCGTCCTCGTCGGTCTGGTACATTTTCGGCTGGCAGGTGACGAAGCGCGCGGGCCAACCCAGCGACTGGTACAGCTCGGCCAGGACGATGGCCTGGGCGCGGGCATTCATGCCGTCGTACCTGAGCCGGCGCATTGCCTCGTAGAGGTCGATGGCCGTGCGCCGCGCCTTGGGCAAGAGGCGGCCGTTGTGGGGAATGTGGTCGTGTACCCAGAACATCACGTTCTTCAGCCGCGTCAGCTCGTCGCCCGTCCCGGCAATGTAGTCCGTCTGGAAGTAGTGGCGGATGCGCTGCAATGCGGTGTCGCTCTCGGCGGCGTAGACAAAGCGGCGCGGATGGGAGGCGCGCCATTCGGCCCCCGTTTGGTAGGAAGGCGAACAACGGATGAGTTCCTTGTAGTTCAGGTTCGGCAAGATCTGCCGGGCCAACGAGCGGTAGGCCGGCGTTTCGGTCAGTTCGGCAAAGACGGAGTCGGTCGCCACCTTCGCACACATCCCGGGAGCTGTCCGGGCCAAGATGGAGAGGAGGCGGAGCGCCAGGTCGTTGCGGCTGTTCCGGGCCAACAGCCAAGCCATGCCGTAGAATGCCTCATCCATGCCGGTCGCCTGATACCGGCTGCGACGCATCGGGGTTTCATAGGCTAAAAGCACCGAGGTGGCAGCCGCCTCCAGCTTTTCTGTCGAAAGGCGGCTGAGGTCGGAGGAGGGGGAAAGAAAGAAGTGGTCATAAGACCTTTTCACATACCCCGTCACCTGGCGTTCCTTCAACTTCGGACTATCCTCGGGCAGGCCGAAATGGGAAACCAAGGTGATGCCCGAGAAGGATATCTCTTCGAGCCGGGGGCAGGCGGAGGCAAACGTGGTGCCCGTGGTGAGGAGGCAGCCGCCGAACTCCACGCGGCGCAATGAGGGGCAGTCGGCGACAAACCAGCCGTCGATGTGCCAGACCGTGCCGTCGAAGATGATTTCCTCGAGGCCGGGCAGGCCCAGAAAAGCCCGGGAGGAGACGAACTGCACGTCGTGGAGGCGCACACTGCGCAGCGCTGAGCAGCCATTGAAGCAGTATGGCATCAAATCCACAAAGCGACGGGGGAAGATGACCTCGGCAAGGGCCTCGCAGCGGAGAAAGGCTTCCGACGAAACGACCACGTCCTCGGGCAACCGCACACTGCGCAGCGCAGACCGCTCGAAGGCACCGCGGCCGATGGTGTCCATGCGTTCGGGCAGCACCACTTCCTCCAAGCCGCACTGGCTGAAAACGTACGGCGGCAGGGTGAGCGGTCCGCCCGTCACGGTCAGCGGCCCGTCCTTCCGCAGGTAGGGCGCACCGCCGGCGGCAAAGGTGGCGCGGCTGAGGTCCAACTTGCGCAACTGCCCGCGGGTGGGATTCCCCAGGTCGTCGCGGCCCGCCATCATGCGGAGGAAACACAGGTCGGTGCCGTTGAGCGGGCCTTCGACGGTGAGGGCCGTGGCCTTATACTTCAAGGTTGTGCCCACCCGGGCAGCCAATGTGCCGGGGTGGGTCACCTTCACGTGCAAGGGGGCAGGCTCTGGCGGCAAGCCGACAGCCCGGACGGACTGCACGGCGCAGGCCAGACAGATGCCCAGAAGCACGCGGAAAAATGTGAAATCAAATGGTTTCATGGTTGGGAATGTCATTTATTGCAGGGGCGGGGCTTGCCAGAACCACGCCTCGTCGTCGGTGCTGCTGTTGGTGACGCTCATGCCTCCGGGCGCGAGCCACCAGTGGCCGGCTTCGTCGTACGGACGCATTTCCACGCCAAAACTTTGGTGGAGGTAGCTGCCCATGTAGTAGAGGTTCTTGGCCATGTATTCCTCTAAGTAGTGTTCCTTGGTCTGCATCGACTCATGGTTCCAGTTGGCCTCCTCGTTGAGCACCAGGGGACGGCCGTCTATCAGGCGCTGGCGCACCTCGCCGGGATGGAGCAGCAGGCCGTTTTCGTCCGTGACGTAGGCCGAAAAGGTGGGGTCCATCCACACCCACTTCTGCAGGTCGCGGTGCCACACGACGGTGATGACGTGGGAGTCGTTGTCGTGGGCAAAATCCTTGGGCACGCAACCGAGGGCGCGGGCAGGCCAGCCCATGGCGAGGTACATTTCGGCGAGCATGAAGGCCAGGCCGCGGCAGTTGATGCCGCGCTGCTGCGCCCGGCAGGCTTCGTAGAGGTCGATGGCGTTGCGGGCCACATCCTTGGGGTAACCGTTGGCACCATCGTGGCGGATACGGTCGTGGAGCCAGTCCATGATGTTCACCATCTGCGACGTGAGGTCACCTTGGCCCGCGATGCTGTCGAGGTGGAAATAGTCCCTCACCCGCCGCAGGTCGGTGTCGGTGGGCGGGTCGTAGCTGAAGGCGGGCAGGCCGGCCCGGGGAGCGTGGGCATAGTGGGGTGCCGTGCGGAGCACGTGGAGATAGTCGTGTTCCTTCAGCCACACCGCATGGTTGCGCTTTACCTTCTCCATCACCTCGCCGAACCTTTCCTCGCCGCGGATGCCCTTGAGGTCGGTGTCGGCGAGGGCGTGGTCGTAGTCGTGGTAGCCGTTTTCCGCGGCCTTGTTGAGGAAATAGAGCGCATCGCTGCTGTAGCCGTTGAGGGCGGCGAGGCAGGCCATGTTGTAGGCCACGTTTGCCTTGTCCACATAGATTTGGTTGTAGAACTGGTAGTGGGGATAGCCTGCATCGAAGAACTCGCGCACGCCGCGCAGCATGTTTTCGACCTTGGCCGCGGGCACGGCGGAGAGGTTGAACTGCTGGGGCACGAAGGCGGCATCCTGGCTGGTCTGCAGGTAGCCCGTGACGCGGCAGCGTTCCACGAGCGGACAGTCCTCGACCGAACCGAAGTAAAGCGAGAAGGCTGCGCCCGAAAAGGCGATTTCGCTGAGCTTCGGGCAGCTCGAGGCAATGGGCGGGCCGCCCGCGGTGAGCACCACGCCGCCGAACTCAATGCGGCGCAGGTTGGGGCAGTCGTGGCAGACCCATCCGTCGACGTGCCAGAGCGTGCCGTTCACCACGACTTCCTCGAGGTTGGGCACTTGGACGAAGGCGTTGAAGTTGATGTACTGCACGTCGTTGATTTCGAGCCTGCGCAGGGCGGGACAGTCGCGGAAGACGTTTTGCTTCAGCTCCACGAGGTGGTGGGGGAAACGCACTTCGGCCAACTGCTCGCAATGGTTGAAGGCCCAGCCGTCTATCACCACGGCTTCGGGCAACT
>CALZMA010000051.1 GCA_945788445.1 uncultured Bacteroidales bacterium
AAGGCCGTTTGGTCGGTGCGGTCACCCCGCCCGGCGGTTACAGGGTGAGCAGCTGCGCGTAGACCACGTTCAGCAGGAAAATGCCCACGGCGTAGAGCAGTACGAAGGTGCGTCCCGCCCACTTCGGTTCGAAGGCATGCACGATGAGCGGCACCATCAGTATTTCCACAAAACCGTAGAGCTCGCTGATGCGCGTGGCGAAGACGGCAATGAAGTTGAACACGCCGAGGCAGACGTAGGAGAGGGCAAACAGCTTCAGCAAGAGCGGGAGGTAGCTGCAGTGCGCCTTGAGGGTGTTGTATTTCCAGAGCACAAAGTAATACACGGCCATTTTCATCATGATGCCCGCGTTGAAGATGTTCACCTTTTCCACGTCGGCCGTGCCGTTGTCTTTGATTTCTTCATAGATGCGGAGTTTGTCCTGCACGAAGTCGAAGGGGATGAGCGAGATGAGGTCCACGTTGAACAGCACCGAGGCGAAGGCAAAGCAGGGGATGAAGGCCAGGATGATGCGGTAGTACGTCTTCAGCTCCTTGTTGCCGAAAAACAGCATCACCACGAGCAGGATGGCCGACACGTGGAAGTAGGTGGCCACGAGAATGAGCAGGAGGGAAGCCCAGCGGTTCGACTGGGTCTGGAAGTAGAAGGCCAGAAAGACGAAGGCCATGGCCACCCCCACGCGTATTTGCGTCATGTCGTGCAGCACCATGAAGTTGCTCATGTAGACCACGAGCAGCAGGAAATACTCGTTCGAGAGCTTTGTGAAAACGAAGCACTTGAGCGGGATGGCCAGCAGCGCGTAGACGATGAAGATGCCCCGTACGTCGTCGAGCGTGGCGCGCACGATGTCGCTGATGAGGATGAAGGAGGGTTCTACGATGTCGTCGAACTGCCCCAGGTAGTAGCTGTAGTATTGCAGCGAGTCCTTGTCGATTCCGAGTGGTCGCAGGGCTGCCATCAGCGTGATGATGCCGACGGCGCCCGTGTAGACGAGTGCGCGTGTAGAGGGACGCTCGTCTTCCAGGTAAGAGAAGGCAGCCATGCCGACCAGAAGGAGGAATAGAAGGGCTACGAACATAGGAGATTGATGATGTGGAATGAATAACGGATAATGAGTGATGAAAACAGGCGTTCAATGCGGGGGCTCCTCCTCCCCATTGCCTGCCTGTTTTCATTTACTGTCATCCATCATTGATTATTGTTTCCCCTCGCCCTCCGGAACCTTTTCGCGGAACATAAAGACGATGGTACATACAAAGAAGGCCAGGACGAGGAGCGCGGCCACCGTGAACATGCGCTTCGGTCCGGCGTGCTTCACGGGCACGCTGGCGTTCTGGAGCGTCGTGAAGGCCGGGATGCGTTCGCGGAGCTTCGACTCAGCCATGATTTTCTGCTGCGCCAGCGAGCTGTAGGCCGTGTAGGCCATCTGCACCTCATTTTCGAGCTGGTCCTGCTGCGTGCGGTAACTTTGCATCGTAACGTTCTGGTGAGCATCGCAGAACTGGGCGTATTCGTTGCATTTCTTCTTGTAGTCCTGATGCGCCTCGGTGCAGAGTTTCGTCACGTGTTCCATGTCGTTGCGTGCCTTCTTCGTGCGGTAGACCGTGATGAAGTCCTGCAGCCGCTGCTTCACCGTGTCGGCGAGCTGTGCCGCCACGAGCGGGTCTTGTGCCGTAGTCGTGATGGAAATCACGTCCGTCTTCTTGTCCACGCTGCAGCTGATGGAGCTGGCGATGCCCTGCACCACCTTGTCCTCCGCCTCCGAGAGCCGGAAGGGGTTGGGCTTGTAGCCTTTAGCATCGTTGAGTTTGCCCGGGTCCTTGAACCAGCTTTTCACCTTCGCCATGGCCCAGAGCCAGAAGGGCACCTCCTGTTTTTTCGTGAGGAAGTCCACGTAGCGGCCCTTGAACGAGCCGTCGGCCGTTTCCACCTGCACGTCCATGAGCGGCACTAAGAAGTCCGTAGAGTTCATCAGGTCAGGGTAGAACATCGGCGTGATGGCATCGCTGGAGTTCATGTTGCCCAGGTTCACGCCGAACATGCTGGCCACGCTGCCGAGGCTGCCCATGTTGCCCCCGCCGTTGGAATATTCGGGAGCCAGCATCACCTGCACCTGGTAGTATCGCGGGATGCAGAGCATGATGGCCGAGGAAATCACGGCCGTCAGCGTGAGCGGGAGAATGTACTTTTTGCGGCAGCGGCTGATGGTGCGGAAGATGAGGTCCAGCCGGATTTTGTCCTTCAGGGCCGCGTTGAGCGAGTTGGTAGTTTCCATATAGTAGGCTGAGAGAAATTGCGGAAAATAGACCGGAAGAGAGGGCAGAGCGTCGGGGATATCCGTCCCCGTGCGTCGTCAGGCCTCTATTTGCCTGATGACCTTGGCCGGACTGCCCACGGCGATGGAGAAAGGCGGGATGTCGCGTGTCACCACAGCTCCCGCGCCGATAACGCTGTGGTCGCCGATGGTCACGCCCGGCATCACGCAGACCCCTTCGCCCAGGTGAACGTATTTGCCGATTTTCACCGGGCCGCGGCTCACGAGCGGCCGTTTGCGTGGCGGGAGCAGCAGGTCTTCGCGCGAAGTTCCCCCGTGCGTATGGTCCGTGATGTAGCAGCGCGCCCCCATGGTGGTCCATTCGCCGATTTCCACGTGGTCTATGCAGCCGATGTGGCACATGGCCTGCACAACCACGTGCTCGTGAAGAATGAGCTTCGGCCGGAAGTGCTGTCTCGTGGGCGCGAAATAGTCGATACACTGCAGGCGGGCGTTGAAGTGCAGTTCTACCAGGTCGCCGAAGTCCATGTAGGGCAGGCCGGAGAGGTGGAGGTCTGTGCTCCCCAGTTTCAGTTCGCCGCACCGGTGGCACTGGTGCCTGATGTAGGCCGCATAGAGGTTGCGCCACGCAATGGAGCATTTGAGGCAGAGCGCCGGCCAGCCGCAGTGGGCAAAGGGCCAGGTGACCAAGTCGAACAGGCGGAGCAAGAGCTGTTTCATCGTTTATGGATTAAGCGGTTGAATTTCTGAAAAACAAACTGCCGTTCGCGACCCTCCAGCCCCAGCGCGCCCACCGAGAGCGCCGTCCAGAGCAGGCAGAGCGCCACGAAGCCAAAGTGGCCCGCCACCGACTGCGGATTCCACGCCCGCAGCAGCGCGAGCGGCGCGGCGATGCACGGCACGCCCGTCAGCACGATGCGCCACAGCGCCCGGCGCAGGAAGTCAGGGATGGACAGGCCGAAAAGGCCGCGGCAGATGAAGAGGCGGAAAACCTGCGCCAGCAAGGTCGTGCAGAGCAGCACGGCAAACACCCATTCCGGCTTCCCCCACGCCGAAACGGCCCAGAAGGCCAGCGGCAGGGTGGAGAGCAGCGTGGAGCCGATGGTCAGGTAGTAGCCTCGCACCTTGCCCGTGGCGGCCGCGCCCACCATCATCGGGTTGGCCACGCAGTCAACCATTGAGACGCAGAGCAGCAGGCGCACAAAGGCAGCCGTATGGTCCGGCACCCCCTCGCCCAGCCAGAGGCCGAGCACGAAGTCTGTGTCGAGCAGCAGCGGGACCGCCATGAAAAGCATCAGCATGAACGACAGGCGCGAGGAAACCAGCACCAGCTCGTTCGTGCGCGGCGAGTCGCCCGCCGCATGCGACTTAGTGATTTGCGGATTGATGGCCGTCTGGAAACTGGCAATGAACTGCGTCACCGCCGTCTGCACCTGGAAGGCAAAGCCGCGCGCCGCATTCACCGCCGGACCGCCGAAGGCGTTGAGCAGGAGGTTCAACCCTTGCGTGTTGGCCACGATGGAGAGGTTGCCGAAGGTGCTCCAGCCCATGAAGGCCAGCATCTCGCGGTAGAGCCCCCCGTCGCGCACTAAGCCGAAGCGGAGCGAGCGGTAGCGGTGGCGCACATAGAGCCAGTAGATGGACCGCACCAGCGTAGCCTCGGCGCACATCAGCGCGGCGTAGCCTGTGAGCAGCCAGTGCTCGGGCAGCAGGTACAGCGCGAAGGCCGCACCCAGCTTCAGCGACACGTCCATCAGCGTGATGGCCGCAAAGGCCCCCATGTCCTCGTGGGCAATGAGGACTGCATTGCTCGGCACGCTCCAGATCAGCATCATCCCCGCCCAGAGCGAGCAGCCGAAGACCGTGTAGACATCCACCAGCTTTTCCGCCGGAAACACTAAGAAATGCCCGATGTACCAGCTGCCCGCCAGTCCGCCCACGGTCGCCACCAGCAGGGCCAGCAGCACGTGGATGAGCGTGGCGGCCGAGTAGACCTTGTTCAGATACCCCCCGTCGCCTTTCCCGAGTGCCACGGTGATGTAGCGCTGCGTACACGTCGTCATCGAATGGTTGAGAAACATCAGCACCACCACCATGCCGCCCACCACATCGTAGAGGCCATAGTTCTCCACCCCCATCACTTGCAGCAGGATGCGCGAAGTGTAGAGGTAGACGGCCATCTGGAATAACATGCGGAAATACAGGATTACTGTATTCTTGGCCATGCGCCGGTTGTCGTTGGGGCGTTGCAAGGGGAGAAAGGGTCATCGGGCGCAAGGGCCCGGTGGAAAGGTTTGGGGGTAGAATATTAAAAAATAGCGCTGCGCGCAGATTATAAATTAAGAAGGTTATAAGGTCGTAATGCCACTGGCGGGGAAGCGCCTGGGCGGGGGTGATGGCAACTTTATAACCCAAAAAATCATAATCTGCGCGCATGACGCGCTGTCTTATTCGTGTCGCGGGCGGCGGGCCGGGCGGCCTTCAGCGCCACCTTCGCGGCGGGGACGGCGGGCAGGGCGTTCCTCCCAGCCTTCGGGCTTCTCTTCGAGCACACGGTGCGAGAGGCGGAACTTGCCCGTCTTCTCGTCGATTTCGAGGAGCTTCACGGAGATGGTGTCGCCTTCCTTCAGGCCGGCTTCCTCGACCGTCTCGAGACGCTTCCAGGCGATTTCGGAGATGTGGAGCAAGCCTTCCTTGCCCGGCATGAACTCAACGAAGCAGCCGTAGGGCATGATGCTCACCACCTTGGCTTCGTACACTTCGCCCACTTCGGGGATGGCCACGATGGCGCGGATCTTGGCCACAGCGGCATCGATGCTTTCCTTGTTCGGGCCGCTCACCTGGATCTTGCCTACGCCGTCTTCCTCATCGATGCTGATGGTAGCACCCGTCTCTTCCTGCATGCCCTGGATAATCTTTCCGCCCGGGCCAATGACGGCACCGATGAATTCCTTGGGAATTTCGAAGGCTTCGATGCGGGGCACGTGGGGCTTGAGTTCGGGACGGGGAGCGGGCATCGTCTCTACAATCTTGCCGAGAATGTGCTCGCGGGCCTGCTTGGCCTGTGCCAGCGCCTTCTCGAGGATTTCGTAGGAGAGGCCGTCGCACTTGATGTCCATCTGCGTGGCGGTGAGGCCCTTGGCCGTGCCCGTGGTCTTGAAGTCCATGTCGCCGAGGTGGTCCTCGTCGCCGAGGATGTCAGAGAGCACGGCGTACTTGTCCTCACCGGGGTTCTTGATGAGGCCCATGGCAATGCCGCTCACGGGAGCCTTGATGGGCACACCGGCATCCATGAGGGCGAGCGTACCGGCACAGACGGTGGCCATCGATGACGAACCGTTCGACTCGAGGATGTCGCTCACGATGCGGATGGTGTAGGGATAGTCGGCAGGAATCTGACCCTTCAGGGCGCGCCAGGCGAGGTGGCCGTGACCGATTTCGCGACGGCCTACGCCGCGCTGGGCCTTGGCTTCGCCCGTGGAGAAGGGCGGGAAGTTGTAGTGGAGCAGGAAGCGCATGTAGCTCTTGTCCAGCACGTCGTCCACCATCTTCTCGTCGAGCTTCGTGCCGAGGGTTGCCGTAGCGAGCGCCTGCGTTTCGCCGCGGGTGAAGATAGACGAGCCGTGGGGCATGGGCAGGGGCGAAACCTCGCACCAGATGGGGCGGATGTCCGTGGTGCCGCGGCCGTCGAGGCGCTTGCCCTCGTCGAGGATGCAGCGGCGCATGGCGTCGCGCTCCACGTCGTGGTAGTAGCGGTCGATGAGGCCGTTCTTCTCCTCGAGTTCTTCGGGAGAGAGTTCGGCGTGGGCGGCAGCGTAGCGTTCCTTGAATTCTTCGCGGATGTTGGTGAAAGCCTCTTCGCGGGCGTGCTTGTCGCGGTCGCCGGCCTGTGCGATGGCGTAGGCGGGAGCGTAGCATTCGTCCTTCACCTGCTGGCGGAGTTCCTCGTCGTTCACCTCGTCGTCGTATTCGCGCTTCACGTCCGTGCCGAGTTCCTTCGAGAGTTCCTTCTGGAGCTGGCACATGGGCTTGATGGCCTCGTGGGCCACCTTGAGCGCTTCGAGCAGGGCGCTTTCGGGCACTTCGTCCATTTCGCCTTCCACCATCATGATGTTCTCCTCCGTAGCGCCGACCATGATGTCCATGTCGGCCTTGGCGAGCTGCTCAAACGTGGGGTTCACGATGTATTCACCCTCCACGCGGGCCACGCGCACTTCGGAGATGGGGCCTTCGAAGGGGATGTCGCTGGCAGCGAGTGCGGCCGAGGCGGCAAAGCCGGCCAGGGCATCGGGCATATCCACGCCGTCGGCGGAGAAGAGCGTGATGTTTACGTAAACCTCGCAGTGGTAGTCGGAGGGGAAGAGGGGACGGAGGGCGCGGTCAACGAGGCGGGAAGTGAGGATTTCGTAGTCGCCTGCGCGGCCTTCGCGCTTGGTGAAGCCGCCGGGGAAACGGCCCGCGGCGCTGTACTTTTCTTTGTAATCGCACTGGAGGGGCATGAAGTCCGTGCCGGGCTGTGCAGTCTTGGCGGCGCAGACAGTGGCCAGCAGCATCGTGTTGTTCATGCGCAGCATGACAGCACCGTCGGCCTGCTTGGCCAGCTTGCCCGTTTCGATGCTGATGGTGCGGCCATCGGGCAGCGAAACGCTTTTAGTTATCACGTTCATCGATGATTTGGTTTAAAAAGATTTTTCTATATACCTGTTGAAAATCGCGCAAAAGTAGCAATTAAATGTGAAGTGCGCTGGAATAGCCCTACTTTTTTATTCCTCGTCGTCAAAAAAAGCCTTGCGGTGCGTTCG
>CALZMA010000052.1 GCA_945788445.1 uncultured Bacteroidales bacterium
CAGGCAAATGCTTGAAGGAGGGATTTTTTTGTACATTTGCGCCTGTAATGTAAAAATCCCTAAATCGTTATGCGACACTTCCTTTGGTTTCTCATACTTTCCCTGTTCTCCACTTTCCCCCTTTCAGCGCAGATGGCGGATGCCCCTTTTGTCAGCTGGGAGCAGTTTTTGGAAGAATGGCTGCATGCTGAGGAGAACGAATTGGACGAAGGCGAGCGACAGGAACAGGAGGAACGTTTGCTGGAGTTGGCAGCGCGGCCCATGCAGCTCAATCGGGTAGGGCGGGAGCAGTTGTTGCAGCTGCCTTTCCTCGATGAAGAACAGGTAGACTCCCTTTTGTCCTGCCGGGAGCGGCGGCGCGGTTTCCGTCATTTGGGAGAATTACAGACAGTCAGCCGTCTGGATTATTACAGCCGTTGTTATCTGTCCTTGTTCGTGCGTTGCGATTCCGCCTATCCCCTTTCTGCTGAAAGAAAGCGCGAAATAGAGCGCAAAGAGACCTTGTCCTACAAGTTCCGGGCAGGGAGTTTCCGGTTTCTCACACGTTTGGACATTCCCCTTTACAGCCGCAGCGGTTACCACCCCAAGAAAGAAATCACGGCGAGCAACTATTATTTCGGCAGTCCCCTGCGCCATATCGCCCGCTACCGCTATCACTACCGCACCGAGCTGGCTTACGGCATCAACATCGAGAAAGACCCTGGCGAACCCGTGGCCAAGAGCGGATTCTACCCCTACGACTATATCTCCGGCTATTTCCTGCTTCGTCCCCGCAAGAAGCCGTGGGCGATAGCCTTGGGCGACTACGAACTGCGCGGCGGCCGCGGTTTGCTCTTCGGCAGACAGCTCTTTGCCCAGCGGGCCATCACGGGCAATATCTTTCGTGCCGAAGCCGTAGACTTTCGGGCGCATACGGGGATGGACGAGAACAATTATTTCCGCGGAGCTGCTGCCTCCTACCGCCTTGGTTCGTGGAGCGGCTTGGTCTTTGTGTCTTATAAAGGCGTGGATGGTCGCCTCAACGAGGCAGGCGACACCGTGCTCTCCCAAACCACGACCGGCCTGCACCGCACCTTCAACGAAATAGCCGCGCGCCACAGCCACCATGCCCTTACGGCAGGAGCCCAGGTAGGTTGGTCCACGAAGCAAATGGGCCTCTTCGCCACCGCCTATACCGTACATTTCGACACCTACGTCAATCCCCCGCTCAAAGACTACAATCCCCATTACTTCCGCGGCCGTTCCGGCGGAGCGGGTGCCGTTTATTATTACTACAAAGGCAGCCGCTGGATGCTGCAAGGCGAAGTAGCCTCCGACCAAGGCGGCCATTTCGCCACCGAGCAACTCTTCTCCTGGCAGCCCCACAAGCTGTGGAAGGCCCAGCTCCAGCTGCGCCATTTTTCGAAGAACTACACCAGCCTCTACGGCAGCGCCATCCAGCAAGGCAGCCGTGTAGCCAACGAACAGGGCATCCTGCTCAGCGCCCAATACGCCCCGCAGAGCCGCCGCCTCTGGACGGCCTATGTAGACCTGTTCCGCTTCCCCGGACCCACCTATTACAGCCACCTTGGCGGAGCCAAGGGCATTGAGGCCGCGTTGCAGTACCGACTGCTCTTCCCGGGCGGCAACGCCCTCCAGTGCCGCTACCGTTGGAAAGCCCGCCAGCGCAACATCACCGGCGTAAAGGGCACCCTGGAGTACCGCCACACCCACCGCTTCCGCGTAGCATGGGAGCAGCGGAAGAAAGCATGGGAAATGCACTACCAGGCCGACGTCAGCTACGCCATGCGTCAGACAGGCAAGCAGTCGTGGGGCGGCATGGCCTCCCTGCGCAGCGGCTGGAAGCCCGCGGAGCGGTGGCAGTTCAAGGCCTTCCTTGCCACCTTCTACACCCAGGATTTCGATGCCGCCGTCTACGCCTACGAGCCCCAGCTCCCCTTCGTTTCCTCCTTCCCCTCCTTTTCCGATGCCGGTGCCCGCTTGGCCGCCCTTGTCCAATGGACCGTCCGGAAAGGTTGGCACTTGGGCCTCCGCTACGGCGGCACCTGTTATTTCAACAAAGAAGAGCAAAGCTCCGGCCCCGACCACATCGCCTCCCGCTGGAAGAACGACCTCACCCTCCAGCTCATTTGGCAGCCCCGCTAAGGGCACAAAAAAGGGCGGCCCGAAGCCGCCCGAAGTGAGGATTTAGAAACGGTACATCAGCCCGACGCGCGTTTCGAACGTGTCGAAGTCCAGGTCGGGGTGATATTTATAGTGCGAGCGCCGGTAGTAGAGCGACGTTTCCCAGTTGATGCGCACGTGCGGTCCGAGCACATACTCCACGATGGGCGTAATCACCGTGAACGAAGTGTTGCCGCGGTCGCCCTGCGCGTTCAGGTAGAGCGGATTGACGGTCGTCAGGTCCTTCCCCTCGTAGCCTTTCCACGTGAAGATGCGGTAGTGCTGGAAGCCCAGGCTGAACATACCCTTCTGCCCGAAGTCCAGGTGCGTCTGGCTTTTCACGCTGTAGCCGCTGCCCAGGTTGTAGTTACGGTCAATGATGTTGTAGTAGTCCGTCAGGCATCCGCCGAGCAGAATGCCGCCCACGTGCAAGCTCTGGCTGAGCGAGACCTTGCGGTGGAGGCTGGGAAAGCGGTACACGATGCCCGGGCCGATCGAAGCCGCCTCCGAGATTTTATAGGGAATTTTTCCCGAGCCGTCCTTCACCTCCTCCGCATCGAAGTAGTTGAAATACTGGAACACGCCCACCAGGAGTTCCATGTCCGTAGTCGTCGGCAGTTCCTTGCCCCAGATACGTCCCATCAGGTTCACGCGGCTCACCAGCGGTTGGTTGCCCGAGAGACCGAACGTCACGCCCGCCGTGAAGTAGTCGTACGGTTCGTTGCATTCCGCCTCGAACGGGTTGCCGTAGATGCCTCGCATTTCGATGTAAGGGTTATGTTCGCCGCGGAACAGGCTGCCCGCGTCCGCCAGGTAGCGGTTGCCGAAGCCCAGTTCAAACTGCACCGGGATGCGGTCGTAGTCGTGGTAGAGCGGGTTCTCCGTGCGCACCCGCCAGGCATCGCCCGTAATCAGACGGTTGAAGGCCCGCGGCGGACAGATGACGCCCGCAGCCAGTTCGCGCAGGAAGCGTCCGAAGCCCCTCTTGCTGTCGTCCAGCAGTTGCGACGAAAAGCGGAACGTCACCTCGCCCAGCGCAATGCCGCCCAGCGTTGTCGCCATCAGGTCATTGATGGCAGGCGGTTCCACCTCCGCGCACGTCTCCCACATCAGGCTACCCGCGAACGCATACGGCGCCGACTCCCAGAACGTCATGCCGCTCGAGCGCGCCGTGTTGTAGTACAGGTTGCCGTGGTAAGGGTGGGCAAACAAGTTCGTCGAAAACTGGTCATTGTCCCAGACAAAGCCATGCTTTATATTGTTCTTGATTGTCGTGGGGCTGATTTTGGCAAAATCCTCCTGCATCACAAAGCGGTCAAACGCCCACACCCCCACATTCAGGCCGAACGTTTCCGCCGCCGCCCGCCAAGGGTGCTTCTTCACCGTAGGATAAGGGTTCGACATCGTGGGCACCGTCAGGCTGTCCGGCGCTTCCGCCATCTGCGTTTGCGCCTTCAGGCCGCCGCCCGCACAGAGGAATATAATAAGGAGTAAAAAACTGCGCATAGAGAGAGAATTATGGAAAAACATAAAAGGGGAAAATAAAGGGAAAACGCCTACAGGCCCTCAAACACCACGCTCACTTCCAGCAGCGCCTTGCGTTCGTAAGTCCAGTCCCGGTCGTACGGCCGGGCAATGCCGTAGCCGCTCATCGCCCGCACGGAGAGACGTTCCGTAGCCGTCCATTCCAAGCCGGCTCGCGCTTGCAGGCCATACATACGTTCGGGCGTGTCCGCCCCCTCGTTGTTGAAACTCTCGATGTGGGCAAATCCCAGGTCCATGGGCACCGCCCAGCGGTTGTTCAGTCGCAGCAGCGCCCCCTTTCGGTAGTAGATGCAGCCCGAGAAATGCTTGTCCAGGCCCGTCCACTGCGTACCCACGCCCACCTCCGTATAGAGATGTTTATTCAGCATTCTCACGCCGCCGCCCGCCTTCGCCGTGTTGCCGCCGAACACCACGAATTGCATCCGCGTCAGGCTGTCCACGTTCACCAGGCCGATTTTGCGTCGCGAAGGCGTGTTGCTGTAGTTCACGAGACCCACTTGCCAGCCCCTTTTCTTTTCGCAGACATTCACCAGGCCCGCCTGCCATCCCCTCAGGTGCCCCGCATAGTTGAAGGCACTCAGCTGCAGGCCCGTCATCTCCTCCTGCGCCACGTTGGCCAGGCTCGAGAGCTGCAAGCCCCGTTCCACGTTCACCGCCACGTTCGCCACCGTAGTCAGCTGCGCGCCGCGCAGCGTTTCGCACACCACGTTGTTCAGCGCACCGATTTGCACACCGTGCATATCCGCCGCCACGTTCGAGAGAGCCGAAACCTGCGCCCCGCGGAAGTCCCCCGCGGCGTTCACCAGCAGCGCCGTCTGTGCGCCGCTGCCCTTCCTGAAAGCCGTGTTCATCAGGACAGAAAGCTGCAGGCCCTCCATGTTGCGTCCCGCCACGTTGAGCAAGCCCGAAGCCTGCACCCCCTTCATGTCCGTGCGCACCATGCTGCTCAGCACGTTCACCCCCACGCCCCGTTGGGCATAGAGGTTCGAGAGCAGGCCCAGGTTGAGCGTCTTGGCCGCGCTGTCGGTGGTATGGGCGGGCAGGTTGAGCGAAAGGTTCAGCGCGTGTCGTGCCCTTTTGTCGGGTTTCTTGGCCGCGGCCAGGCCGGGAACCAGCAGGCCGAGCAAAAGTAAAGGTAAGAGGTTCTTCATAAGCATAGGGTAGTGGGCCTTGTCGGGCCCCGTTCGGGGAATAGAGTTTGTGCGTTTGCAAATGTACCATTTTTCCCCGTTTTTGCACAGTTTAAGTAGAATGTATTACTTTTGCTACCGCATTTTCATCTTTTCTCCCAACCCCAGCCCCCAACAATTCCCCCTTCAGCCCGTGGAACATACCGCCTCGCCCTTCGCCGCCCCCTTCTACCTCCTTGCCAAGCCCGCCGGTTCGCTCTGCAACCTTGCCTGCAAATACTGCTACTACCTCGAGAAGTCCCGCCTCTACCCCGAGCGCGGCAACCACGTCATGACCGACGAAATCCTCGAGAAATTCATCCGCGACTACATCGCCGCCCAAACCACCCGCGAAGTCCTCTTCACCTGGCACGGCGGCGAACCCCTCATGCGCCCCCTCTCCTTCTACCGCAAGGTAGTGGCCCTCCAGCAGCGCTACGCCCGCGGCCACCAGATCGACAACTGCATCCAGACCAACGGCACCCTCCTCACCGACGAATGGTGCGCCTTCTTCCGCGAGCAAGGCTGGCTTGTGGGCCTCTCGCTCGACGGTCCCCAGGAGCTCCACGACGACCACCGCCTCACCCGCCTCGGCCGTCCCACCTTCGTCCAGGTCATGCGCGGCGTGTCCCTCCTCCAGAAGCACGGCGTGGAGTGGAACGCCCTGGCCGTCGTGAACAACCGCAACGCCTTGCATCCCCGCGCCTTCTACCGCTTCTTCCGCCAAATCGGTTGCCGCTACCTCCAGTTCACCCCCATCGTGGAGCGCCTCCAGCCCCATCCCGACGGGCGCCACCTCGCCGCCGTAGGCGAAGCCGGCACCGACGGCCTGCTCGAGTTCAGCGTCAGTCCGCAGCAGTGGGGCGACTTCCTCATCGGCGTATTCGACGAATGGGTGCGCAGCGATGTCGGCGAAACCTTCGTGCAGCTCTTCGACGCCACGCTCGCCAACTGGGTCGGCGTGATGCCCGGCCTCTGCACCCTGGCCCCCACCTGCGGCCACGCCGGAGCCATCGAGTGGAACGGCGACGTCTACGCCTGCGACCACTTCGTCTTCCCCGAATACCGCCGCGGCAACCTGCGCGACCACACCTTGGTCGAACTCATGTACAGCCCCGAGCAGCGCGCCTTCGGCCAGGCCAAGCGCACCTCCCTGCCGCGCCAGTGCCGCGAGTGTCCGTGGCTGTTCGCCTGCCACGGCGAGTGTCCGAAAAACCGTTTCGCCCGCACCGCCGACGGAGAGCCCGGCCTCAACTACCTCTGCGAAGGCTACCGCCGCTTCTTCGCCCACGCCGCCCCCTACATGGACTGGATGAAGCGCGAACTCCAGGCCGAGCGGCCCCCCTCGGGCATCGTGGACCTGCTGCGCCGCGACCCGCACTTCTTCGACTGACCCCCTTCCCTATACGTGTTTTCTCCCTTTGGAAAACCCTTCAACCCTTCAGCCCGTTTCCGTTTCTTGTTGAAAATCACGGGAGAACAGGCTGAAGGGTTTGATTTTCAAACCCTTCAAACCATTCAGCGCCGCCCCGCCGGTCCCCGCAGCCAAGAAAATCATTCCGCTCCGCCGACCGCCCGGGCGAGGTGCTTCCTGTGAAAGGAAAACCAGTCCGTAGAACAGGATTTTCAGTCGCAGGCTTTGAAAATTCAGTCGCAGGCTTTGAAAATCCAGTCGCAGCGACTGAAAAAACAAATCGCCGATTTCTCCCGCCCCCGCCCGCCTGCGCGCCGTCCGGTCCATGGTGCGTCCCGCCAACGCGCCGCTACCCAAGGCCCGCTGTGTCCCCGCCGCGGCTGAACAGTGCTGAAGGGTTGAAAAATCAAACCCTTCAGCCACTTTCTACCTGATAATCAGTGATAAACAAAAGCCCGCTGAAGGGTTGAAACATTTTTCCGCACATGAAAAACACGTATATATAGCCCGCTTCACCCCCTTCAGCCGCCCCTCCCTGCAGAACATTCATCACCCTTCTCCCCCGCTTTTTCCCGCCCGGTCTCCCGCGCCGCGGGCCCCGTTCGCCGCGCCGCGCATTTTGCTCCCTTAGACCGAAAAAAGGCAGCAAACCGAAAGGATTCGGCATTTTATATATAAATTTGTGCGCCAAAAACCAAGTCTACTTGCTTATGCACC
>CALZMA010000053.1 GCA_945788445.1 uncultured Bacteroidales bacterium
GTACCCCCCGTCCACCTCGCGCAGGCAGAGCTGCGCTGCCAGGGTGCGCTGCGCGGTCGGTTTGCTGAGTTGGAGATGGAAGGCAAAGTCGAGGCTGCGGTGGAGCACGGTGCCCGGCGAGAGCGCGGGCATCTTGGCGGGAAACACGCGGTTGCCCTCCACCTTGTTCACGCGGAAGCCCTGCAGTTTGCCGTCCGGCCCCACGAAGCAGAGACCGTCGCCCGCGGCGAGCGGCGGTGTTTCGGGCGAGAGCGGGCGGAATAGGAAGGCGCGGCGTTCCACCCGTTCGGCCCGCCCGACCTCGGGCCCCGTGGCCTTGGGCGAATGGAAGGCGTGGACGGGTTGCGCGGTGCGTCCGTGGGCAAAGTATTCCGTGAAACCGCGGTTGAAACTGCGGCTCACGTCGGGCGTGAAGGACAGTTCGGAGCGGCCGTAGGAGGCGCGCACATAGTCGGCGCTGCGGCGGGCCAGGATGCGGTCCAGCTCGCGGCGGTACCACGCCGTCACGTTTTTCACGTACTCCACGTCCTTCAGCCGTCCCTCAATCTTGAACGAGCGCACCCCCGCGTCCATCATATCCTCGAGCAGCGCGGTGCGGTTCATGTCGCGCAGCGAGAGCAGGTGCTGGTCCTTGATGAGTTTGCGTCCTGCCGCGTCCTCGAGGTCGAAGGCCAGGCGGCAGAACTGTGCGCAGCGGCCGCGGTTGGCCGAGCGGCCGAAGCAGTGCTGCGAAGCGTAGCAGCGTCCGCTGAAGCTCACGCAGAGCGCGCCGTGGACAAAGGCTTCGAGCGGCACACTGACCGCTTCGGCAATGCGTCGCGTCTGGGCCAGACTCGTTTCGCGGGCCAACACAATCTGGCGGAAGCCCGCCGCTTCGAGCCACTGCGCCTTTTCGGGCGTGCAGTTGTCCATCTGCGTCGAGGCGTGGAGCGCGATGGGCGGCAGCTGTAGCTTGAGCAGCGCGAGGTCCTGCACGATGAGCGCATCGACCCCCACGCGGTAGAGTTCCCCGATGAGCGCCTCCACCTCGGGGAGTTCGTCGTCCCAGAGAATGGTGTTGAGCGTCACGTAGACCCTTGCGCCAAAGAGGTGGGCAAAGTCGCAGAGTTCGGCGATGTCTGCCACGGAGTTGCCCGCCGCGGCTCTTGCGCCGAACTGCGGTCCGCCGATGTAGACGGCATCGGCACCGTGGCGGATGGCCTCCAGACCACACTGGAGGTCGCGGGCGGGGGAGAGGAGTTCGATGGAGTGCATAGGAGAGAAAGGTTTGTCTCGTAACTGTAAAAGTCTATTCGCCGCGCAGCATTTCTTCGGCCAAGGCCCTTGCAGCCCGGCGTGCGGGCTTGCCCGTTTCGGTCAGCGGCAGACGGTCTACGCGGAGAATGTGGCGGGGCTGGGCATGGCGTTCGAGGCGTTCGCGGCAGAAGTCCGCGATGCGCTGCGCGCAGTCCGCTTCGGCTTCGTAGAGCAGCGTGACGGCCTCGCCCCAGCGCGCATCGGGCACGTGCGTCAGCAGGAAGGCAAAGGGAAGGCCCGCGAGCTGCGCCTCGAGCGTTTCGATTTGCAGCTTCAGTCCGCCCGTGCAAATCACGTTGTCGCGGCGCCCCAGGATGCGGAAGTGGCCTTCGGGCGTGATTTCCGCCAGGTCGTTCGTCACCACGCGGTCGTCGCAGATGGAGGGCGCGTCGATTTGCAGCGTGCCCTCGGGCGAGAGCGACACCTCCACGCCCGGCAGCGGACGGTAGAAGGGCGAAGCCCCGGGACCGTTGAGCCGGCGGAGCGCGATGTGCGAGAGCGTCTCCGTCATGCCGTAAGTGCTCCATACCGGGTTGGGGAAGCGGGCAAGTTCGGCCTCGAGTTCGGGCGAAATGGCGCCGCCGCCGATGATGAGGCAGAGCGTGCGGCGCAGGAGCGAGTGCTCGTGGGGCACGCGGAGCGACTCGTAGACCTGTGCAGGCGTGAGGGCCGCAAAGTCCGGTGCCTCGTGGAGCTGGGCGTAGGGGTGGAGCGAGGGAACCACGGGCAACAGCTGGAGGCCGCCCGCCATGGCGCGCACCACCATCATCTGTGCGGCAATGTAGCGCAGGGGCATGGCGAGCAGGGCCGTGTTGCCGGGCTGGAGCGAGAGGGCTTGCAGCGTGGCTTCCGCACTGGCCCACATGTGGAGCTTCGAAACCTCGATGGGCCGCGGCGCGCCCGTGCTGCCCGAGGTGTGTACCTCGAGGGTGGGCGTGGGGGAAGTCCAGCGCTCGCGGAACTGGTTGAGTTCGGCGCGGTAGTCGCGCTGTGGCGGCGTGCCGTACCAGAGTTCCTCGCCCTCGAGCGAGAGCGGTGCGCCCTCGTAGTTTTCCACAAAGAGCTGTCCCGTGCCGAGGCCCTGCGGGAGCGCCGAGTCGGGGTCGGCCGCCGCACACCACTGCGCAATGGCGTTCAGTCCCACGTTGCTCTCCAGGGCCGAGGTGGTCCAGTAGCCGATGCCGCGCTCGCGGGCCAGCTGCATCCACTCCGCAGCCCCGGTGAAGGCCCCGTGGAGGGAGGGCTTGAGAATGATGTACTGCGGCCGCACGGTGTCGAGCAGCCGGGCCTTCTCGTCGGGGTCGTTCACGCCGATGAGTTCTTCGTCGAGTGCAATGGGGAGCGGCGTGGCGGCGCAGAGGCGGGCCATCTCGTCCCACTGGCCCTGGCGGATGGGCTGTTCGATGCTGTGGATGTCGAACTCCGCCAGACGCTGGAGCACGCGGGGCGCTTCCTCGGGCGTGAAGCCCCCGTTGGCATCGACGCGGAGTTCCACACGGCGGGCATCGAAGCGCTCGCGGAGGCGGCGGATGAGGGCGAGTTCTTCTTCAAAGTCGATGGCCCCGATTTTCAGCTTCACGCAGTGGAAGCCCGCGGCCAGTTTATCCTCCATGCGCTCCAGCATTTCCTCGTAGCGCCCCATCCAGACGAGGCCGTTGATGCGCAACGGACGTTCGCCGCGCGTGAAGGCCGAGGGGTAGAGCAGGCGGTAGTCGCCCTGCAGCGAACCTGCCGCCGAGCGGAAGGCCATCTGCAGGCCGAGGAGCATGGAGGGACGGTGGCGGAGGCGTTCGGCATCGAGCTCCTGCGCCGCCTCCACCGCCGCACAGACGCGGCGGAGTTCGGCCTCATAGGCGGGCGAATAGTCGCAGCTCAGGTCGGGCAGCGGGGCACATTCGCCGAGACCCGTGAAGCGGATTTGCGGGTCGGCCGAGGAAACCACCACGTACCAGACGCGGCGCTCGGTGTAGACCCCGCGCGAGGTGCCGGCGGGCTGCTTGAAACGGAGCGTGCGCGGAACAACGCGCAGCCGGAAGGGGAGGAAGTGCATGGCGGGAAGGGAGGACTAAGGGAGCTTGGGGAATTTGGAGAAATCGGGCTTGCGCTTTTCGAGGAATGCCTGGCCGCCCTCGTGGGCCTCGTCGAGCATGTAGTAGAGCATGGTGGCGTCGCCCGCGAGTTCCTGGATGCCGGCCTGGCCGTCGAGTTCGGCATTGAGGCCGGCCTTGATCATGCGCAGGGCCAGGGGCGAACGTTCCATCATGGTCTGGGCCCATTCCACGACTTCGTCCTCGAGGCGCTCGAAGGGCACGACCTTGTTCACCATGCCCATGCGCTCGGCCTCGGCGGCGGAGTACTGGCGGCAGAGGAACCAGATTTCGCGCGCCTTCTTCTGGCCCACGATGCGAGCGAGGTAGGAGGCACCGAAGCCGGCATCAAAGGAACCGACCTTCGGGCCGGTCTGGCCGAAGATGGCATTGTCGGAGGCAATCGTGAGGTCGCACATGAGGTGGAGCACGTGGCCGCCGCCGATGGCAAAGCCGTTGACCATGGCGATGACGGGTTTCGGCAGCGAACGGATTTGCTTCTGCACGTCGAGCACGTTGAGACGGGGCACGCCGTCGCCGCCGACGTAGCCGCCGCGGCCCTTCACGTGCATGTCGCCGCCGGAGCAGAAGGCCTTGTCGCCGGCACCGGTGAGCACGACAACGCAGATTTCCTGTGCCTCGCGGCAATGGCGGAGGGCGTCGGAGATTTCAGCCACGGTGAGCGGGGTGAAGGCGTTGCGGTAGCGCGGGCGGTTGATGGTGATGCGGGCGATGCCCTCGAAGAAGTCGAAGAGAATTTCTTGGTATGCCTTGATAGGCTTCCATTGTCTGGTTTCCATGTAGTTATCGGATTTGGGAGGGTTGGGGTCAGGTGTGGATGGGTAGGGAAACCTCGAGCAGCTGTGCGCGGTCGGCGGGTGCGAGCCAGTCGCGGAGCTGCCGGTCGGTGAGGCTTTCGTGGGTCGCCGCGGTGTAGCCGAGGCGGAAGGTGTCGGCAATGCCTTGGGCCGTGTAGGGCTGGCCGCCCGCAGCGATGTATTCGGGCAGGGCGGGCGAGGCTTCGAGGCCGGGGAGGCGGTGGAAGATGGCACCGCCGTGGTTGTTGAGCAGAAGTATGCGCAGGTTGGCGGGCAGGCGGGTGTTCCAGAGGGCGTTGGCATCGTAGAAGAAGCTGAGGTCGCCCGTGACGACGAGGCTCAGCCCCCACATTTTCAGTGCATAGCCTACGGCCACGGAAAGGCTACCCTCGATGCCGTTCGTGCCGCGGTTGCCGAGGATGGGGCCGCCTTCGCCCGAGGGGAAAACGTGGGCGGCGGCACGGACGGCACTGCTGTTGGCGAGGTGGAGCGCGTAGGGTTCGGCGAGCTTGCTGAGGTTTTGGCGAAGCCGCAGCAGTACGCGCTCCATGGGCGGAAGTGCGGCGGGGTCGGGCAGGCAGTAGGGCCGGCAGGCGGTGCGGTAGAAGCGGAGGGATTGCTCCACGCCGGGGTGCCGGGCGGGGAGTTCGCAGACGAGCTGGCGCAGCGCGGCCACGGGGGAGGCACTGACTTGGACGGCGAGACGGCAGAATGTGTCGGGGAGTTCGCGGTCGAGACCGATGCGCACTACGCGGCAGTCGCTGCGGCGCAGGAGTTGCTTGAAACGTTTGTGGACAAAGTTGCCGCCTATCTGCACGACGAGGTCGGGGAGATGGGGGCTGTCGTCGCCGTCGAGTGCATCGAAGACGTTCATGCGGAAGGAGCCGCGGACATCAGAGATAATTTCGGGTACGACGAGCATTTTCCCTTCGCGGTCGAGCGCCTCGACTTCGGCGCGCAGGTCGCCGCGGTCGTATTGGCCGATGAGGAGCATGGGGAGGCGTGCCCGGGCAATGTCCTGCACGAGCGAGGCGGGCAGGGGGTGGGAGGCTTCGGGCCGGATGCGCTCTATTTTCCGCTCCTCGGGCAGGGCTTGTTCGCTGAACTGGAAAAGGGGCTCGGCGAGGTGTACATTGAGGTGGGCGGGTCCGCCGCCGAAGTCGTGGAGGGAGAGGAGAGCTTCGTTGATGAGCCGGTTGTTGGTCCAGCGCGAGGTTTCGTCTTCTCCCTCGCTGAGAGCGCGGGTGGGGCAGTAGGGGAGGAGTGCGCCCGACTGCGGGAGGGTTTGGCCGTCGAGTTGTCCGATCCAAGCGGCAGGCCGGTCGGCCGAGACGACGAGGAGGGGGAGCTGGCGGTAGTAGGCTTCGGCTACGGCGGGCAGGGTGGCGAGCAGGGCGGAGCCGGAGGTGACGCAGACGGCTGCCGGGCGTTCTGTGGCCAACACGATACCCAGGGCCACAAAGGCGGCACTCCGCTCGTCGGTGGCGGGATGGAGCGTAAGCCCTGCCTCGCGGAAGTTGTGGAGCAGGGGAGCGTTGCGGGAACCCGGACAGGCGACAATGTCGGTCAGCCCGTGGGCCAAAAGCAAGGCGGTTAGCTGGTTTACGACTGGGTGGGAGGAGAACATGGGGAGGAGGGCGGGGCGGGTAGTTTTTAGAATATGTCTATAGTTTGTAGTTGAAGGATTTGGGTATGGTGTCTATAGTTTAATGTTGAAAGTTTATCCCTCACAGTTCCTGCGCAGTGCAGCCCGTGCAGAGCGCCATGGTGAGCAGCTTGCGGCGCGTTTCCTCCCATTCTTCTTCCAACCGGCTTTCGGGAAGAATGCCTCCTCCCGCATAGAGCGTGGCGGACGAACGGGTGAACGACATGCAGCGGAGCGAGACGTAGAGCGCCGTTTCTCCGTGCAGGCCGAGAGGGCCGCAGAAGCCCGAATAGTAGCGGCGCGGCGTGGGTTCCGCTTCGAGGATGGTTTGCATGGCCGCTTCGCGGGGCACGCCACACACGGCGGGGGTGGGGTGGAGGCGCTGCAGCAGTGCCGGAATGCGTTCGCGGGAGGGGAGGACGAAGGAGAAGTCCGTGCAGATATGCTGCACATTGCCCGAACGGAGCGTGTGGGGCTCCGACTGTGCCACGTCTTCGGCAATGCCGTCGAGTTGCGCGGCAATGAAGTCGGCCACGAGCGCCTGTTCCTGACGGTTCTTCCGGTTCCACTGCGGCGGCTCGTTCGCCTCGTAGGGCAATGTGCCGGCGAGGGCAACGGTGCGCCAATGGGCATTTTCCTCGATAAGGAGCGGCTCGGGCGTGGCCACCAACCACCAGCCCGTGGCCTCGGTGTGCCAAAGCGCTACGAAACTGGCGGGACGCAACTGGCAGGCACGGAGAAAGAGGCTGCGCACATCGTCCAGCTCTACTTCCATTCCCAGTCGCCGCGAGAGGACCACTTTCTCCACGCGGCCCGACTCCAAGGCGCGGAGGCAGGCGGCAAAGGCGGGGCCATAGAGTGCCCGCTGCTCGGCCTCGTCGGTGGCGAGCGGACGGGATGCGGACGGAAGCGGTGCAAGCTCCAAGGGGAATGTGCCTACTTCGTCGGGCTGGATGAAAAGCAGGGGGCATTCGGCCGAAACGACAAAAGGCATCACCACAAAACCTCCCTGCGCGGG
>CALZMA010000054.1 GCA_945788445.1 uncultured Bacteroidales bacterium
CGGATTTCCCCTTTTACGTCTTCTGTGTTCAACGTGAGGCCCCCAGGGCTGGCCTTTGGTTCATAGCTGTTACGTGCTAACATCAAGCGTTCAACGAGGAGGCCCGAAGGGCTGACCTTTAGCTCATAGCAGTTACGTGCAAGTGGCAAGCGTTCAACGAGGAGGCCCGAAGGGCTGACCTTTAGATCATAGCCCAGGCTGTAAGGCCTGGGTAACGGGCGACTACACGATGAGCCCTGTAAGGGCGGCAGCTCTATGCGGGCGAATAAGGGTGCCGCCCTTACAGGGCTCATCGGATGTAGCCTAACCGAACCCAGGGCTTCACCCTGGGCTATGTGCTAAAGGTCAGCCCTTCGGGCCTCCTCGTTGAACGCTTGATGCTTGCACGTAACTGCTATGATCTAAAGGTCAGCCCTTCGGGCCTCCTCGTTGAACGCTTGATGCTTGCACGTAACTGCTATGATCTAAAGGTCAGCCCTTCGGGCCTCCTCGTTGAACGCTTGATGCTTGCACGTAACAGATCGACACAAGACAATAACGCTTGTCGGCTGCCTTTCATGCGATAGGTGACATCAAAACTATTTCGCCGAGATGCGGAGCTTGTAGCTGAGCGGGCGGTTGGGCACGCGGTACTGCGGGAGCGTGTCTACGTCCTGTCCGCAGGAGGCGTTGCCGACGCCGCGGAGCCAAGCGTCGAGGTGGAGCACCGTGAAGGGGCGCGGGGTGAGTTCCCACTGGTGTGCGGCGTTCATGAGGTCAGCGTCGGTGTGCTGTTGGGCCGAGAAGGAAACCTCGCCCTCCGTCTGGATGTTGAGGGCAAATCCGTCGCGGGCCTTCAGGGTGAGTTCGCGCAAACCTTCGCGGCTGCCGGCGCTCTGGGGCTTCACGTAAGGTTCGGGGAGCTGCGCCACGGTCGACGAATAGCGGCCCAGGAGCGTGCCGTCCTTGCGGTCGACGGTGTTTTCCCACGGTCCGCAGGCGAAATAGTCCACTTGCGAGAGCGCACTGTCGAGGTGGCAGACGAGACCCGCGCGGCGGAGGTGGTCGGTGTGGGGCGTGAAGCGCGCTTCCACGTCGACGATGCCCTGCGGGTAGAGCGTGTAGTCGATTTCGGTGGAGCAGAGCGAGCCGGCGCGGCGCGTCTGGACAACGGTGAGGCCGTCTTTCTCCACCACCTTGATTTCACCCTTCGGTTCGAGGCCCGGGTCCGTGTTGCCGAAGCGGTCGTTTTCGATCCAGCGGTGGTTGTCGTAGCGGAAGCCCTCGCCGTCGGCCAGCACCTGGCGGCCGTTGAAGGCGAGGCCCGTGAGCTGTGCCGTTTCGTTGTCGAAGGTCAGCTGCACGCGGCTGTTGCCGATTTTCGTCTCGTGGAGTGCAGACGTCTGCATCATTTCGGGCGCCTTGGCGTCAGCCTTCAGCGCACGGAGCGGTGCGCGGTGGGCGAGTTCGTACTGGCGGTGAGCTACGGCGTGGCCGGCCTTGGCGAAGCGCTGGTCCGTGGCGTGTGCCACCACGAGGTTGAGCAACACTTCCTGCCCGGCGGCCTTGGCCTTGGCGAGTTTCACCTTCGGGAGCTTCAGCGTGAGCGTGAGACTGTCGCCCGCTGCCACGCCGGGCAGGCTGATGGTCTTTGCCCCCGCCCGGTGGCCGTCGAGGAGCGTCTCGTAGCGGAGCGTGAATTCGTTGAGGTTGTGGAAGGCGTAGGCGTTTTTCAGCTGTACGCGGACCGTGTTGGCGCGCGTGTCGGTTTCGAGCAAGCGGAACTTGATGTACTGGTAGGCCGCCTTCACCTCAGCCAGCTTCGCGCTTTCCTCGCGGGTGGCGGGCAGGATGCCGTTGGAGCAGAAGTTGCCCTGGTGCGGGCCGGGGAAGTCGTAGCCCGTGTGGAGGCGGAAGATGCCCTGCTTGATTTCCTTCGGCTCGTAGATGGCCTGGTCCACCCAGTCCCAGATGCAGCCGCCGATGGTCGAATTGCTGTTCTCGATGATGTCCCAATACTCCGTGAGGTTGCCGATGGCGTTGCCCATGGCGTGGGCATACTCGCAGAGGAACATCGGCTTGTCCATGTCCGACGTGTTGCGGTTCATCCAAGCCATGCCCGGGTACATCTTCGAGTAGAAGTCGGAGAAACGTCCGCCGCCGAAGCTGCCGTTGGAGCGGGTGCCCTCGTAGTGGACGGGACGGCTGTCGAGGCGTTTCGCCGCGTCGTAGCAAGGACCGAAGTTCTCGCCGTTGCCCGCCTCATTGCCGAGGCTCCACATCACCACCGAGGCATGGTTGCGGTCGCGCAGGACCATGCGGTCGATACGGTCCACGAAGGCCGGCACCCACGACTTGCGGTCGGAGATGCCCTGGTTCGCGTGGTCCTCGAGGTCGGCTTCGTCGCAGGTGTAGAGGCCGTAGTAGTCGTACATGGCATACATGCGGGCGTCGTTGGGGTAGTGCGAGGTGCGGATGGTGTTGATGTTGTTCTGCTTCATGAGGAGCACGTCGCGGAGCATTTCCTCGGTGGTCACGGCGCGGCCGTGGAGGGGCGAGGTGTCGTGGCGGTTCGTGCCCTTGAGGAGAACGCGGCGGCCGTTCACGTAGAACTGCGACTGCTTCACCTCGATGTCGCGGAAACCGTATTTCGTGGAGAAAGCCATTTCCTCGCGGCCCTCGCCGTCCTGCTGCACCACAACCACCGTGTAGAGGTTGGGCAACTCGGCGCTCCAGAGCTGCACGTCCTTCACGCCTCCGATGACGGCTGTCCAGACTGTGCCGTCGCCGACCTGGCCCGAAAGTCCCGCGGGGGTGGTTTCGCCCACGAGCTGGCCCTGCGGGTCGTAGAGACGCACGCGGAGCTGCTTGGCGGCCTTGGCTGCGGCATCCTGTGCGCCTGCGCCGAAGCGGAACTCCATCTTCAGGTCGGCCACCGTGCGGTCCGGCGAGAACGAGCAGGTGAGGTAGTGGTCGCGCACGCTGATGCGGGGCACGCTGTAGAGGTAGACGTCGCGGAAGATGCCCGACATGCGGAACATGTCCTGGCATTCCAGGTACGAGCCGTCGCTCCAGCGGAACACCTGCACGGCGAGGCGGTTCTCGCCCCGGCGGAGGTAAGGCGTGAAGTCAAATTCAGCCACGTTGTTGGCCCCCTGCGTGTAGCCCACGTAGTGGCCGTTGAGCCAGACGAAGGCTGCCGAATAGATGCCGCCGAAGTGGATGAGCGTGCGGCGCTGTTCCCAGCCTTCGGGCAGGGTGAAGGTGCGCACATAGGAGCCTACGGGGTTGATGCCGTAGTTCTTGCCCCCGTCGTTGAAGCCCGGGCGGGCCTTGATGAAGGGCGGCGTGTTGGAGTGGGGGTATTCGACGTTGGCATAGATGGGCCGGTCGTAGCCCTGCATTTCCCAGTTGGAGGGTACGGGGATGGTGTCCCACGCCGAGGTGTCGAAACCATCCTCGAAGAAGTTCAGCGGGCGCTGGTCCGGCTGGGGCACGAAGTGGAAGCGCCACGTGCCGTTGAGGCTGAGGTAGCGGTCGTTCTGCGGGGTGGTCCAGGGCGTGGCGAAGTAGTCCTTGTCGGCGCGCATGGCGGCTTCCGAGGCGTAGGGCATGTAGGTGGCCACGGCGGCCTCCTTGTTTTCGGCAAAGATGGCCTCGTCCTCCCAGTAGGGAGCCTTGATTTTCGGTTTCTCCACCTGTTCGAAGGTGAACCATGCCGCGCGGTTGGCGGCATCGTAGCCGACGCTGCGGAGCAGGCCGTCCTGGAGGGCATACATCTTGTCCTTCTTCGTGGCCCCTGCGCTGCGGATGATGTAGGTGGCTGCCTGGCCCTTGACGGGTTCGAAGAAGAACTGCGCATTGTTCCACACGCCTTCCTGTGCGGGCCACTGTAGGAGCCAGTCGATGGCCGTGTTGCCGCCGGCGTCGTCGAAGTTTTGCGGATAGAAGGCGTTTTCCACCACGCGGCGGTCGAGGTCGAGCATCTTCACGCTCCAGTACTGGCCGCGGTTCAGTTCGTCGGCCTTTTCGCCCACGATGCGTGCGTTGTTCTCGCCCGAGTCACCGTTGCCCAGGACGAGTTCGGGCTGTGCCACGGAGCGGATGCGGTAGGTGAGGTCCACGTCGAAGCCCGCCTTTTCGGCGCGTACCACTTCGAAGTGGGCGTTCTTGTTGCCCTTGGCCTGCGCCTTCGGGAGGAGCACGAGTGCCGAGCCTTCAGCGGCCATGGCCATGTCGGGACGGTTGGTGGGCACGAGCAGGAGAGCCTTGCCGGCCGCTTCGGTTTTCCAGAGCTGGGCCTCGTCCGAACCGTTGTTCTCGCCGGCCTCCACGGAGTTCGCCTCGGTGCGTACGGCGAGGTTGCGGAAGGGGTTGATGAAGCGCCACGAGCCCGAGAGTTCGCTCACCACGAAGTGTGCGCCGGGTTGGGCGGTGTCGAGTTTCTGAAGGGAAAGCTTGCCCTGCGCATCGAGCGTCACGACGAGTCCCTTGGCGGGCAGGCTCAGGTGGTAGAGTGCCCCTTTTTCGTAACTTTGGGCCTGGGCGGGCACGAAGCCGAGGAGGCAGAGGAGAAGGAGGGAAAGGAGATGTTTCACGTTTTTCATGATTTTGGTTCTAAGGGAAGGTTTCGGGAAAGGACACCCGCGGCGGTGCGGAGACCCTGCGGCGGGTGGGGTGGGGGCGCTTAGCCGATTTCGCCCATCACCCGGTCGATGCTTTCGATGCCTTTCAGCGTGGCGCACCCGCGGAGGAGCACGATGAGGCTGTTGGTGAAGATTTCGCGGTTGGTAAACTGCTCCGTCCGTTCCTCGGCAATCATATGGTTGATAATCGACTTCATCGAGCGGTAGACGATGTGGAAGTTCACGTCGGCGCGGAAATAGCCTTCGTCCTTGCCGCGGTTGAGAAATTCCACGGCCTCGTCCTCGACGGCGGCCTGGTGGTTTTCGATGAACTCAATGACCTTCGGGTACTTGAGGATGTCGGCGTAGAAGGAAGGGACTACGTCGCCCGATTCTTCCATGCGCTGCCGGTAGTTGGCGAGAATGAAGTCCAGCACGTTGTCCGACTTTTGCGCGAGGGCCACCATGCGTTCGTGTTCGCGTTCGTGGTGGAGTTTGACGCAGGCCAGGAGCAAGTCCTCCTTGTCGCTGAATAGCTGGTAGAGGGTTCGCTTCGACATGGAAAGCCGGTGCGAGATGTCGTCCATCGTCACATTCTTGATGCCTTGGGTGTGAAACAGCTTGGTGGCCATTTCGAGCACGGTTTTTCTCGCTTGGGTGCGCGGGTTGTTATGGCGGGTGGGGGCAATCATGGTGTTGGGTTACTGGGTCTTTGATTTCTTGCAAAATTAGGAAGAACTTACAAGATGACAAAAGTTTTTTAAAAAAGTTTTACGCGGCGGCACGGTAGCCCCGCAGCCCTCGCCTTGTCCCGCTCCGCCGCGGGTCGTTCAGTCCCGCCTTTCGGTTTTCCGGTCGCAGGCTTCGGATTTCCAGTCCCGCCGATTGAAAATTCAGTCCCGCCTTCCGGCATTTCCCCCGCGGGCTTGGACGGACGGTGGGCTTTGCGGAGAAAAAATCCTCCCTTCAAAAAATATTTTTCTCACCCCTTCCGGACTTTTACGCGCGGGTGGGCCACTGCCTTTCTTTGGCGGAAGACAAAGAAAGGCTTTTCTTTTTTCTCTCTTCTTTTTTCTCTTCTTCTTATTTGTGCTAAAAGGTGTGCTAATTGGTGTGCCAAAATGAATGTTAATGACTTTCGCAACGCGCTGAAGCCCAGCAGAAAACAGGGGTGTTTTGGTGTGCTAATTTGTGTGCTAATTTGTGTGCTAAAACGGCGTTTCCGGAAGATTGTAAAAGTGAGTTAAAGCGGAAAAATAGAACAATCCCGTTCATTCGGCAAATCCAGGGAAAACTTGCTTCTCATGCGTTCCCCGAGCCCCCGGAGTCGGTACAGAAACGAAGGAAGGGAGGCCGGAGCCCCCCTTCCGCGGTGCATTATTTCAGTCGGCCGAGTAGCGATGCGAGGCGTGTGCCCAAGCCCACGGCGTAGCCTTGCGTGGCACTCACCACGCGGTTGAACGTGTCGGCCACGATGAGCACGGGAAGGTCGCCCGGCGTGGCCAGACGGCTCTCCGTGAGGTCGCGCCGCACGCTGCCCGTGGCATCGATGCCGAACACGACGGTGCGCGGCAAACCCGCAAATTCCTGCTGCCGCTTTTCAAACGCGGCGAGGTCGGCACGGCTCTCGAAGAGCAGCACGATGGGCCGGCCCCACGCCTCGAGGGCCGTGCGTTGCTGCGCGAGGTCCTGCAGCAGGTGGTTCGAGGGTTCGTGGTTCGCCTTCAGCAGTCCGAGGGCAAAGTAGCCGCGGCCCGTGGTGGCGAGGATGGATTCCTCGCGCGCCTTCTCGGCGTTGAGGTAGCGGTTCTCGCTGTTGAACGAACCGATGACCTCCACCGTTCCCGCCTCCTGCGGCAGCACGAGCGGCACGGTGCACTTCTGTCCCGCCGCGGCGGCAAACACCCTCACCTGCACGAGGGCCGAACCGTCGGCCAGGCGCGTGCCCGAGGTGAGCAGGTAGTCGCCCGCCTCCACCTCGCAGCGCTTGCGGAAGGTCGAGGCGAGCGTGGCGTCCTCGGGATAGTTCTGGAGCACGGGCCGTCCCGCTGCGAGGCGGCTCAGCGTGAAGTGCTGGTAGTAGTTGGGGTTTTCGAGGAACTTGCGGGGCTCGTAGGTCAGCGAGAGCGAGGCCATGGCGGGCTTGGCGGCCTGTGCAGCCCCGGTGCCGGACGCGAGCGAGGCGCGCAGCCAGGTGGCATTGCGCTCCGTGGGCACCTCTTCGTCCTC
>CALZMA010000055.1 GCA_945788445.1 uncultured Bacteroidales bacterium
ATGGATGGGGGTTGGGGGTTATGAGTTGAAATGTTTTTGAGTTGAGTGTTTAGGAGTTTAGGGGATTGTAAGTGTGTAGCATGGTGTGCAGTTTCCAGCGTTCAGGGAGCGCCCCGAAGGGGCAACGAGCTTCCAGCCCAGGGCAAGCGACCGGAGGGAGCGACACCCTGGGTTAAGCCGAAGGTTTTCCGATACGCCCCGAAGGGGCAAAAGCAGTGACAGAGGCGATTGAACGATGGGGTTTGCACCTCTGCCGCTGCTTTTGCCCCTTCGGGGCGTATCGTCTGCGTCTGGGCTTAACCCAGGGTGTCGCATCGCTGCGCTCTGCTTGCCCTGGGCTGGGGGCTTGCAACCCCTTCGGGGCTTTCGTTGAACGCTTGATGCAAACCGGACGATGCAAACCCTGATGCCGCAAAACTTTGCAAACTATCGGGACACCCGCGCAACACACCAATTTACAAATCGCCGCCGCCTTTCTGCGCCACATAGAGCGTGCTCAGCCCGAAGGTGAAGCGCTTGAAGCGGACTTCGGCAAAGCCGGCCTTTTCCAGTATCTTTTGCATCTGTTCGCCCTGCGGGAAGGCTTCCATGGTAGCGGGCAGGTAGGCATAGGCCCGGCTGTCGCGCGAGACGATGCGGCCGACGAGGGGCATGAGCACGTGGGCGTAGAGCCAGAAGAGTTGCTTCATGGGGAAGCGGGCCGGCGCGGTGAGTTCGACGATGACCAGGTGTCCGCCGGGACGGAGCACGCGGAGCATTTCGCGGAGGCCCTTGTCGAGGTCCTCGAAATTGCGGATGCCATAGGCCACCGTGACGGCGTCGAAGCTGTCGGTGGGGAGCGAGAGCTGGAGGCAGTCCTCGCGCTGGAAGGAGATGACCCGGTCGAGGCCGGCTTCGCGCACTTTGCGCCGCCCTTCGTTCATCATGCCCTCGGAGAGGTCCACACCGAGCAGACTCTCGGGATGGAGCTCGCGCGCGGCGAGGATGGCGAAGTCGCCCGTACCCGTCGCCACATCGAGGATGCGGCGCGGGGCGTGGGGCTTGAGTTGGGCAATGGCGGCCTTGCGCCAGCTGCGGTCGATGCCTAAGGAGAGGGCGTGGTTGAGCAGGTCGTAGGTGGGGGCGATGGTGTCGAACATCTGTTCGACCTGCTCGCCCTTGCTGCCCTCCCGGGCGTAGGGCTTTATCGTTTCTTGTTTATAAGTCATAGTTGTGTGCAAGCAAACAGGTTGGGCTTAGAGGTCCAGGGACTGCCACCACTCGGGTTCGCCCTTGAGGTACTTGGCAAACCAGGCGAAGATGGTGTTTTGCCAGGCGAGGCGCTTGGGGTAGTTGGTGATGACGTGGTCCTCGCCGTCAATCTGGATGTAGCAGACTTCGCGGCCGAGAATCTTCAGGGCGGTGAAGAGCTGCTGGCTCTCGTTGGTGGGCACGTTGGTGTCGGCCGTACCGTGGAGCAGGAGCATGGGCGTGTGGATTTTGTCGGCATTGAAGAGCGGCGACTGCTTCACGTACATGTCGGGATTGTTCCAGGGGTAGCTGCCGTATTGGGCACATTCGCCATAGGTGTAGCCCCAGTAGCCGCCGCCCCAGTAGCTGGCAATGTTGCTGATGCCGGCGTGGGAGATGGCTGTGGCGAAGAGGTCGGTGCGCGTCTGGAGGTACTGTGTCATGAAGCCGCCGTAGGAGGCGCCCATGCAGCCGATGTGGCCGGCATCGACGAAGGAGTGGGCGGCGCAGAATTTCTGGGTGCCCTCAATGATGTCGTCGCCCGACTCGCGGCCCCAGGTGCCCACGTGGCGCGAGGCAAACTCCTGTCCGTAGCCGATGGTGCCGCTGGGGTTCACTGCGTAGACTACATAGCCCTGGCCGGCGAGCACCTGCAGCGGGTACTGGAACTCGAGGCACTGCGTGGTGGGGGTGCAACCGCCGTAGTAGTAGACGATGAGGGGGTATTTCTTCGAAGCGTCGAACGAGGGCGGGAGGAAGTAGAAGCCGTCGATGGAGTCGCCGCGCGAGGCCTGGAACTTCCAGGGATGGCAGGTGCCGATGGCCACGTCGCCGTAGAGCTGGTCGAAGTTGATCTTGCCGATGCGTTCGGCTTCGGGACGGGGATTGTCGGCGAGCTGGCAGGTGAACATTTCGCGGGCACGGGTGGCTGACTGGCCGAAGAAGACGGCGCGGGGCTTCTTGGTGCCTGTGGCGATGGAGTAGCCCTGGACGGAGGTGACGGGGAGTTCGTAGCGGACGAGCTTGCGGCTCTTCACGTCGATGGCGAAGAGGGGCGTGAAGCTGCGGTCGTCGGCGGTGAAGTAGACACGGCCGTCGGTGGGGTGCCAAGAGTAGCTCTCCACGGCGGGACCGAAGCCGCGCGGCAGGAGGGGCTCAGCCTTGCGGGTGGCGATGTCGTAGAGGAAAAGTCGGTTGTCGAAGGCTTGGGGATGGGCACCGGCGGGACACTCGTTGCCCACACCGCCGAAGGCTGCGGGGGAGGCTTTCACCAGCAGCTGGCGACCGTCGGGCGAGAAGCGTGCGGAGGAGATGAAGATGGTGTCGGTGAGGAGCGTGTCGGCCTGTCCCGTGTAGGCATCCATGCGTACGATGGTGCTGCGTTCGAAGGGGGAACGGTGGGCATCGAAGCGGCTCGTCTGGACGAGCAGGCTGCGGCCGTCGGCGGAGATGTCGGAGAGCCAGCAGCTGACGGCACCGAAGGTGAGGCGCTGCATGAGGCCCGAGGCGATGTCGTAGCGCCAGAGGGCGTTGCGGTTGCGCCATCCGGGCATGCGGTCGTCGGGCTGCTCGAGGCGCTTCAGGCCGTCCTTGGGGGCCTTGCCTTCGTCCGTGAGGGAGAAGATGAGGTAGTCGCCCTGGGGCGATACGCTGAAGCCGCCATCGGGGAGGTTGTCGGCCAGGACGCGTTCGTGGCCGTCGGCGGGGGTGTAGACCACGAGTTCGCGGCCGGTGCCGGCGGGACGGGTGTAGTAGAGTACGTCGTTGGACGAACGGAGCCAGCTGAGGGCGAGGTATTCGTTGCGGTGGAGGAGTTCGCGGCCCGTGGTGGTTTCGGAGAGGATGGTTTCGTATTGTGCCGAACCGTCGGGCTTCAGGAAGTAGCTGGTGGTGACGAGGTATTTGCCCGAGGGGGAGAGGGCCACGCTGCGGTAGTGGTCGCCCTGGGTCATGTCGGCCATGGTGTAGGGGCGCTTGCCTTCGGGATTGACGGTGACGCAGGAGAGGCCGTCGCCGATGAGGCGGAGGCGGAGGGTGTCGGTGGAGGTGGGTTCGGAGAGTACCTGCACGATGACTTCCTTGCGGCCCATGGTGAGCTGGAACTGCTTGTCGGTGCAGGCTACGCCGTCGACGAAGAGGCGGTAGTCCTTGATGCCGCTGAGGTCAATCTGTCCCTTCACGAAACGCGGAGCTTCTAGGGTGAAGCGCAGGAGGGAGAGGGAGGCCTTGGCTGTACCGCTGTTGGGGATGGCCTCGCCTTGGCGGATGACGGTGGTGGCGGGCTTCCGGCGCGTGGCGGAGGGCTTCACCATGGCGGTGTTTTTGCTGAAGACTTCCTCGCGGTCGAAGGCTTTGCCTTTCATGTTGAGGGAGTCGGTGGTGTAGTGCTGGATGATGGGGTAGGGGCCTTCGTATTGCACGTGGCTTACCTCAATGGTGTCCGTGGTGGCAAGTGCCGCCGAGAGGAACAGTAGGGTGGATAGGGACATAGGTAAGTAGGGTTATGGGGTTATTTGCGCGTAATGCGCAGATGTTTTCAGATTAGGGGGTATGGGCGCGGATGTAGGTCGTGGGCTTCGATGTTTATGGGCGTTCCCCCCATGCGTTCAACGAGGAGGCCCGAAGGGCTGACCTTTAGCTCATAGCCCAGGGTGAAGCCCTGGGTCAGGCGGAGGAGCGAACGATGAGCCCTGTAAGGGCGGCACCTTTATACGCGCGCATAGAGCTGTCGCCCCTACAGGGCTCCTCGTGTAGTATCTGGCCCAACCCAGGCCTTGCAGCCTGGTCTATGGGCTGAAGGTCAGCCCTCCGGGCTTCTACGTTGAACGCATGGAGTGCGCAAAGGTTTCCTCTGCGCGGCGCACCCAGCGATCAATTCCTCACCGCGTTGAAGTCCTTCTTGCGGAGCTTGAAGCTGTTGGTAAGGTATTTGTCGCGCACGACTTGGTTCTCGGCCAGTTCTTCGGGCGTGCCCTGGAAGAGGATGCGGCCTTCGAAGAGGAGATAGGCGCGGTCGGTGATGCAGAGGGTTTCCTCGACGTTGTGGTCCGTGATGAGAATGCCGATGTTGCGGTATTTCAGTTTCCAGACAATGTATTGGATGTCCTCCACGGCGATGGGGTCTACACCGGCGAAGGGTTCGTCGAGCATGATGAACTTCGGGTCGATGGCGAGGCAGCGGGCAATTTCGGTGCGTCGGCGCTCGCCTCCCGAGAGTTGGTCGCCGAGGTTCTTGCGCACTTTCTGGAGGCGGAACTCGCTGATGAGGCTTTCGAGTTTCTCGCGCTGGTAGTCCTTGGGGCGGCCCGTCATTTCGAGCACGGAAGCGATGTTGTCCTCCACACTCATTTTGCGGAAGACGGAGGCTTCCTGGGCAAGGTAGCCGATGCCCTTCTGGGCGCGCTTGTAGACGGGGTCCTTGGTGATTTCCTCCTTGTCGAGGAAGATGCGGCCTTCGTTGGGGACAACGAGTCCCGTGGTCATGTAGAACGAGGTGGTCTTGCCGGCACCGTTGGGGCCCAGAAGACCAACGATTTCGCCCTGCTTCACGTCGAAGGAAACGCCATTGACCACTGTGCGTTTGCCGTATTTCTTGATGAGCCCTTCGGTGCGCAGGACCATCTGGTGGCCCGCTGCGTCGGGGGCGGTGAATGCTGTTGCAGTCATGGGATGGGGGAATGGAATGTGGGGGATGGCGATAGTACAAATTATTCTTTAAGCTACGGAGCATGGCCCCATAGCCTAAAGAATAACTGTTGCCTCGGGGGAGAGGAGGCTTATTTGTACATAAAACGCTTGATGCTGCGCTTGGGCGTTTTCTCAAATTCGTGGTCGTAGAGTTCGAAGCCGGAGAGGCGCTCGTAGGAGGCGACCAGGTTGTTGAGTTCCTTGCGGTTCTGCTCCATGGCGTTGTGGAGGCCGTTTTCGTCGAGTCCGTCGCGGGAGGCTTCGTCGCGGTCGGGATAGATGAGCGCATAGAGCTTCTCTCCGCGTTGCACCACGATGCTTTCGTTCACGTAGGGGAGCGTGTTGAGTTTGTCCTCGATTTCTTCGGGATAGATGTTCTGGCCCGAGGCGCCGAGGAGCATGTTCTTGCTGCGGCCGCGGATGAAGACGTTGCCCTCGCTGTCCATGGTGCCGAGGTCGCCCGTGTGGTACCAGCCTTCGGCATCGAGCGTGGCGCGCGTGGCTTCCTCGTTCTTGAAGTAGCCCAGCATCGTGTTGGCGCCGCGGGCGAGGATTTCGCCGGCTACGCGTTCGGGGTCGGGACTGTCGATTCTCACTTCCATGCGGGGCACGGCCTTGCCGCAGGAGCCCTGGCGGAAGTGGTGCCAGTCCTCGTAGGTGATGATGGGGGCGCATTCGGTGGCACCGTAGCCCACGGTGAAGGGGAAGCCGATGCGCTTCAGGAGGTTCTCCACTTCGCTGTTGAAGGCTGCGCCGCCGACGATGATTTCGTAGAAGCGGCCGCCGAAGGTCTCTATCAGGCGCTCGCGGATTTTGTCGAAGATGCGGTTGCTGATGAGCGGGAGCTTCAGCAGGACCTTCATGCTCGGCGTCTGGAGTTTGGGGAGCACGTTCTTCTTGATGATCTTTTCAATGATGAGCGGAACGGAGATGATGATGGAGGGCTTGATGTCGGCAAAGGCTTGCATCACGATTTTCGGCGAGGGGATGCGGGTGAGGTAATAGATGTGGCACCCGTGGAGGAACTCGAAGATGAATTCGAAGGACATGCCGTACATGTGGGCCATGGGGAGCATGGAAATGACGCTGTCGCCGCGCTTCACCTGCTTGCCGAGCACTTCAATGGCAAACTCGTAGTTGGACCAGATGGCGCGGTAGGGAATCATGACACCCTTGGAGTTGGACGTGGTGCCGCTGGTGTAGTTGATGAGGGCCAGGTCGTCGGCTGCGGGGTGGTTGGGGTAGTTGATGAGTTCCTTGCGGAAGAATTTGGGGTACTTTTTTCCGAAGAGCTCGTTGAGGCGCTCGCGGGCTTCGGTGAGCTTTTCGGTGCGCGAAACGAGGAGCGAGTAGTCGGGGATGCTCACGACGCCTTCGAGGTGAGGCATGGCATCGGGGTTGAGCTCGGGCCAGACCACATCGCCGGCAAAGAGGATTTTCGCTTCGGAGTGGTTCACAATGTCGTGAACCTGGGAGGACTTGAACTCGTGGAGGATGGGTACGGCCACTGCGCCGTAGCTGAGGATAGCCATGAAGGCTGTGGCCCAGTTGGCGCTGTTGCGTCCGCAAAGGGCGATGCGGTCGCCGCGCTGTACGCCCGCGTTTTCAAAGAGAATGTGGAGTTTCTCAATCTTGCGGGCTACATCCTTATATTGAAGTGTGACGCCTTGGTAGTCGGTCAGTGCGTCGAGGTCCCAGTTGTTCTTGAGGCTTTCTGCAATCAGCCCCACAAAATCGGTGTAAGTCTTCATGATGCAGTTGGGGTGCGGCGGACGATAAGTCTACGCGACTTGGTCTTCGCACATTTGGTTTAAGATTGTGCAAAAATAGTGTAAGCCGCTTGAAGTGCAAAGCAAAAGGCCGAAAAGTTTTTAATATT
>CALZMA010000056.1 GCA_945788445.1 uncultured Bacteroidales bacterium
GAGCAGTGCGCCGCCCGCCACGTCCCAACCGTCGTGCTTCTTCGCGTAGACGCGGCCCCAGGCCACGTAGCCCGCCACGGCATAGGCCGGCACGCCCCATTTCCAGCCGTAGCGGCGGCAGAGGAAGGTGGCCCCGTTGAACGCCACGGCCGAGTGGGTGCTGGGGAAGGCGTGGTGGCCCGAGCCGTCGGGGCGGTCTTTCTCGACGAGAGCCTCGAGGGCATAGTTCGCCGCCAGGGTCGTGGCCGACGTGATGGCCCATTGCTTCATGCCCGCGCGGTCGTCGTCCAGCCAGGCTTTCACCAGGCCCGTGGCTGAGGGCAGGAGGCAGAGCGCGTCGGTGGAACGGTCTACGAACTTCTTCTGCGCCGCCGCCGTGAGGCAGCAGGCGAAGGCGGCCGCCCAAGCGGTGCTGCGCAGCAGGAGGAGGGAGGTACGGAGTGGCTTCATGTGCGTATATATAATAAAGGAGTGGGAGCCGCAGCAGCTGTGCCGTGCGGCGCGCGGCGGCGATGCAAATGTAGGACGAACCGCGCAGATAAGCCGCCGCCCGCCCGCGGATTTTGCATTTCCGAGGCAGAAATGCTGAATTGGACTGCATAAAACAGCGATTTGCCCGTATAAAACAGAAAAAGGGCGTTCGGTCTTAGGGCAGCATTTACATTTTGTTGTATCTTCGCCGCCGTTCCCAAACATTTTTACAATGCAAAAACGCGAGCACTCACAGAATGCTCAGACCAAGGATATACAGAAACATAGACACCAATAGCGTATGACGGACAAGAAGGACTATCTCATCTACAAGCTGGCCGACCGCATGAAGGGGTGCATCAAAATCGATGCCGACCTGTTCCGGAAACTCGACGTGAAGCGCGGACTGCGCAACGAGGACGGTACGGGCGTGCTGGTGGGACTCACGAACATCGGTAACGTAGTCGGCTACGAACGCACCGCCGACGGACTCCTGCCCATCGACGGACGGCTCTACTTCCGCGGCTACGAAATCGCAGACCTCACGCGTGCCATGCTCGAGGAAGAACGCTTCGGATTTGAGGAAGTGGCCTATCTGTTGCTCTCGGGAGGGCTTCCCGATGCCGAGGAGCTCGAACAGTTCCGCCTGCTCCTCGTGGACAACATGCCCCTCATGTCGAAAACCATGCTCAACATCGTGGAGCTCGAGGGCAGCGACATCATGAACATCCTGGCACGCAGCGTGCTCGAACTCTATACCTACGACGAGAACCCCGACGACATCTCGCGCGACAACCTCATGCGCCAGAGCATCGAGCTCACGTCGAAATTCCCCACCATCATCGCCTACGCCTACAACATGCTGCGGCACAAGATGCTCGGACGCTCGCTCCACATCCGCCACCCCAAGGAGGAATATTCGCTCGCCGAAAACTTCCTCTATATGCTCGTGGGCAACAACTACACGCGCCTCGATGCCCGAACGCTCGACCTGCTGCTCGTTCTGCAGGCCGAACACGGCGGCGGTAACAACTCCACGTTCACCGTGCGCGTCACCTCCTCCACCTGCACCGACACCTATTCCTCCATCGCCGCCGGCATCGGTTCGCTCAAGGGCCCGAAACACGGCGGTGCCAACATCCGCGTGCATCACATGATTGAGCACCTCAAGGAGGTCATCACGGACTGGGAGGACGAGGGCGAAATCTTCCGCTACCTCTGCAAGATGGTGCGCAAGGAGGCCTACGACGGCAGCGGCCTCATCTACGGCATTGGCCACGCGGTCTACACCCTCTCCGACCCCCGCGCCGTGCTGCTCCGCGAGATGGCCGGCAAACTCGCCGCCGAAAAGGGACGCCTGAAGGAGTTCGAGCTGATGAAACGCATTGAACGCCTCGCCGTGCAGGCCGTCTACAGCGTGAAGGGCGAGGGCAAGAAGCTCTGCGCCAACGTCGACTTCTACTCCGGCTTCGTGTACGACCTCATCGGACTGCCCGAGGAAATCTACACGCCGCTCTTCGCGATGGCCCGTATCGTGGGCTGGTGCGCACACCGCAACGAGGAACTCTGCTTCAACGGACGCCGCATCATCCGCCCGGCCTACCGCTGTGTGGCCGACCCCTGCGACTACATCCCCGTGGCCGAGCGGTAGCCGGCGCGGGGGCGCAGCGCATTTCCCCCAAAGAAAACTTCGCTTGCACAGAGAAAAAGTCTGCACAAAGAATTACGCATTCAACAAGAATACCTATTTTTGCGCCCGTATTACTTACTCACACCTTAAAAACCGAATGGAACTGGATATCCTCACCGCTGTTTCGCCCGTCGATGGGCGCTATCGTTCTAAAACCGAAGCCCTCGCTCCTTACTTCTCCGAATACGCACTGATGAAGTACAGGGTGCGCGTTGAAATAGAGTATTTCATTACCCTCTGCGAACTTCCCTTGCCCCAGCTGGCCGATTTCCCCAAAGCACATTTTGCCACGCTCCGCGGTTTCTACGAGAACTTCTCCGAAGCCGACGCTGCACGCGTGAAGGAGATTGAAAGCGTCACGAACCACGACGTGAAGGCCATCGAGTACTTCATCAAGGAGCAGCTCGACAAGGTGGGCGGCATGGATGCCTACAAGGAGTTCGTACACTTCGGCCTCACCTCGCAGGATATCAACAACACGTCCTTCCCCCTCATGCTCAAGGAAGCCGTGGAGCAGGTTTACCTCCCGCTGCTCCAGGAGCTCATCGACCAGCTCAACGAGTATGCCGAAGCCTGGAAGGACATCCCCATGCTGGCCAAGACCCACGGACAGCCCGCCTCGCCCACGCGTCTCGGCAAGGAGGTGAAAGTGTTCGCCTACCGCCTCGAACGCCAGGTGGAGCTGCTCAAGGCTTGCCCCCATTCGGCCAAGTTCGGCGGAGCCACGGGTAACTACAACGCCCACCACGTGGCCTATCCCGCCTACGACTGGAAGGCCTTCGGCGACCGCTTCGTGAGCGAGAAGCTCGGCCTCCAGCGCGAAGCCTACACCACGCAGATCAGCAACTACGACAATATGGCCGCGCTCTTCGACGCCATGAAGCGCATCCACACCATCGTCATCGACATGGACCGCGACTTCTGGCAGTACGTCTCCATGGAGTACTTCAAGCAGCGCATCAAGCAGGGCGAAGTCGGCTCCAGCGCCATGCCCCACAAGGTGAACCCCATCGACTTCGAGAACTCCGAAGGCAACCTCGGCCTGGCCAACGCCCTGCTCGAGCACCTGAGCCGCAAGCTCCCCATCAGCCGCCTCCAGCGCGACCTCACGGACTCTACCGTCATCCGCAACATCGGCGTACCCATGGGCCACGCGCTCATCGCCTTCCACAGCTCGCTCAAGGGCCTGCGCAAGCTCCTGCTCCACGAGGAGAGCATCGCCGCCGACCTCGACAACTGCTGGGCAGTCGTGGCCGAGGCCATCCAGACGGTGCTCCGCCGCGAAGCCTACCCCCATCCCTACGAAGCACTCAAGGCGCTCACCCGCACCAACGAGGCCATCACACCCGAGCGCATCCGCGAGTTCATCGACACGCTCGAAGTGAGCGACGCCGTGAAGGAAGAACTCCGCGCCATCACGCCCCACAACTACACGGGCATCTAACAGCAAATCCGAATACCATTACTGCATTCGGGAGAATGCTTTCACACCATTTATCAACCTTATCAAAAACAACTGAAACATGAGTGACGATTTCATGAACAACAACAGCCAAGGCCGTGACGGCTACAGCTGGAAGAAAGAGGAAAATGGCAAACCGAACAGACCGCAGGGCAGTGGCCACACGCCGCGTCCCCGCATCAACCGCAACTTCCGCCCCGCCGGAAGCAGCGAATACAGTTCGCAGGGCTCTTCCGCGTCCAGCAGCTACTCCGCCCCGCGCGGCTACCGCTCCGAGGGCGGCTACTCTTCTTCCCGCAGCTACGGCTCCGACAACCGCCGCCAGGGCGGCTACCAGCCCCGCGAAAACCGCTGGGGCAAGTCGCGCTACGGTGCCGGCGAGAACCAGGGCTGGCAGCCCCGTCCGCAGCGCCAGGGCTATTCGCCCCGCTACAACGCCGCAGGCGAAATGAACGAAACCGAAGGCGGCTTCCAGCCCCGCCGCCAGCAGGGTGGCTACCAGCAGCGCGGTGGCCAGGGCGGCTACCGTCAGCGCTTCAGCAACGGCGGCGGCTACAACCGTCCGCAGCAGCGCCGCGGCGGCTACGACCAGCACGCCAAGTATTCCCAGAAGAAGCGCCTCGAGTACAAGGAGGAGAACTACGACCCCACGGTGCCCATGCGCCTCAACAAGTTCTTGGCCAACGCCGGCGTCTGCTCCCGCCGCGATGCCGACAAGTATATCGAAGCCGGCGTGGTGAGCGTGAACGGAACCGTAGTCACTGAACTCGGCGCCAAGGTGCTCCGCACGGACGAAATCCGTTTCCACGAGAACCTCGTGAAGCTCGAGAAGAAGGTCTACGTGCTCCTCAACAAGCCCAAGGGCTACGTGACGACGAGCGAGGACCCGCAGAACCGCAAGACCGTGATGGACCTCGTGCAGAACGCCTGCCCCGAGCGCATCTACCCCGTCGGCCGCCTCGACCGCAACACCACGGGCGTGCTGCTCCTCACCAACGACGGCGAAATGGCCTCCAAGCTCACGCACCCCAAGTTCCTCAAGAAGAAAATCTACCACGTGACCACCGACCACAGCGTCAGCGCCGCCGACATCCAGCGCATCGCTGAGGGCATCACGCTCGACGACGGTCTCATCAAGGCCGATGCCATCGAATACGCACACGCCACCGACAAGAAGCAGGTGGGCATCGAAATCCACAGCGGCAAGAACCGCATCGTGCGCCGTATCTTCGAAAGCCTCGGCTACCACGTGACGAAACTCGACCGCGTCTACTTCGCAGGTCTCACCAAGAAGAACGTACGCCGCGGCGACTGGCGCTACCTCACCGAGAAGGAAGTGCAGATGCTCCGCATGGGCGCTTTTGAATAACCGAAAAATCCAGTCGGGCAGGGCAGAGGCTGCGCAACCGCGGCTTCGCTCCTGCCTGACTTGCCGTTTTGGCAATGGAACATAGATTACTTACAACACGATGCAAAGAACAAAAATAGTAGACTTACTCCGTCGCACAGACTTCGGGGCAACCGTATGTGTGAAAGGCTGGGTGCGCACGCGCCGCGGCAGCAAATCCGTTAACTTCATTGCACTGAACGACGGCAGCACCATCCTCAACGTGCAGGTGGTGGCCGACGTGGAGAAGTTCGACCCCGAGATGCTCAAGCTCATCACTACGGGTGCCTGCCTCGCCGTGGAAGGTACGCTCGTGGAGAGCCAGGGCGCCGGCCAGAGCGTGGAGGTGCAGGCAACCGCCATCGAAGTGCTCGGCACCTGCGGCAGCGACTACCCGATGCAGAAGAAGGGACAGACCTTCGAGTATATGCGCCAGCACGCCCACATGCGCTTGCGCACGAACACCTTCGGCGCCGTCTTCCGCATCCGTCACAATATGGCGATGGCCATCCACCGCTACTTCCACGAGCATGGCTTCTTCTACTTCAACACGCCCATCATCACAGCCTCCGACTGCGAGGGCGCAGGCCAGATGTTCCAGGTGACGACGCAGAACCTCTACGACCTGAAGCACACCGAGGACGGCAAGATTGACTATTCGAACGACTTCTTCGGCAAGACCACTTCCCTCACCGTGAGCGGACAGCTCGAGGGCGAGCTCGGCGCCACGGCACTCGGTGCCATCTACACCTTCGGCCCCACCTTCCGCGCCGAAAACTCCAACACGCCGCGCCACCTCGCCGAGTTCTGGATGATTGAGCCCGAAGTGGCCTTCTACGACATCAATGACAACATGGACCTCGCCGAGGACTTCATCAAGTACTGCGTGCGCTGGGCCTTGGACAACTGCCAGGACGACCTCGCCTTCCTCAACAAGATGGTGGACAAGACGCTCCTCGACCGTCTCCACTTTGTCGTGGAGCACGACTTCGTGCGCCTCACCTACACCGAGGGTATCAAAATCCTCGAGGAGGCCATCGCCGGCGGACGCAAGTTTGAGTTCCCCGTACATTGGGGCATCGACCTCGCCAGCGAGCACGAGCGCTATCTCGTGGAGGAACACTTCAAGAAACCCGTTATCCTCACGGACTACCCGAAGGAAATCAAGGCTTTCTACATGAAGCTGAACGAAGACGGCAAGACCGTGCGCGCCATGGACGTGCTCTTCCCGCAAATCGGCGAAATCATCGGCGGCTCGGAGCGCGAAGAGAGCTACGAGAAGCTCATGGCACGCATCGAGGAACTGGACATCCCGATGAAGGACATGTGGTGGTATCTCGACACCCGCCGCTTCGGCACCTGCCCCCACTCCGGCTTCGGCCTCGGCTTCGAGCGCCTCATCCTCTTCGTGACGGGTATGCAGAACATCCGCGACGTCATTCCCTTCCCCCGCACCCCGAAGTCGGCCGACTTTTAGGCGGTTCGCGCAACAAGCGTTCCAGTCACGCCCCGAAGGGATTTAGGTTTAGCATCGAGCGTTCAACGCACGCCCCGAAGGGATTTAGGTTTTGCACCAAGCGTTCAACGCACGCCCCGAAGGGGCAATGAGCTCCCAGCCCAGGGCAAGCGAGCGTAGCGAGCGACACCCTGGGTTACCCGAAGCGTTTCAGACACGCCCCGAAGGGGCAAAAGCAGCGACAGAAACCTTTCTGCCATTGCTTTTGCCCC
>CALZMA010000057.1 GCA_945788445.1 uncultured Bacteroidales bacterium
GAGTCGCCGAAGCTCTTGAAGATGCCGCTGATGGGCGACTGGTTGTAGTATTCGCGGTCGAGGCGCTCCTGGTAGTCCTCGTCGAGTTCATCGGCCCGTTGCAGGGGCATGGAGGGGACAAGGAGCTTGGAGGCATCGGCACTGAAGCTGATGCGGTTGTACTCGTTGAGGGGCACTAAGTAGCTGAAGCCGAGGCGGAGATTAGTGGGGATGAAGAAGGAACGGTCGTCGCCGTAGTTGATCTTGCTGCCGATGTTGTTGATGTTCACGCCCCAGGAGAGCTGGCACTCGCGCTGGCCCATCATGAGGTAGCCCGTGTGGTACATGGCGACATCGGCGGCGAAGGCGGAACCGGCCGTGGTGTTGTCGGAGGAATGGCCCATGATGTCGGAATAGATGTAGCGCAGACCGACGGCGGCGGAGAAGCTCTCGCTCAACATGCGGGAATAGGCCACATCGACGGAGAACTCGTAGGGCTTGACGGTGAGGTCGTCCTCGGTGATGGCCTCGCCCAGGGTGAAGTAGCGGACGGAACCGCTCAGGGCCTGGTAGTCGCCCAGACGGAGGTAGCCGACGGCATCAAGCAGGGCGATGCCCGAAGCTATCTTGCGCAACCAGGGGGTGTAGTTGACGGCAAAGCCTGCACGGGATATGGTGAACGGATATTTCGCGGGATTCCAGAACTGGGAATGGACATCGGGGTCGGTGGCGGCTCCGAGGTCGCCCATGCCGCAGCCTCGCGCATCGGGGGCTATGGTCTGCTGGACAACGGCGGTGCGGACGGGGTTGAACTGGTCGCGAACTTCGTCTTCGGCACGGAGCTGCTGCGCTAACAGGAAGAGGAGAAGCGTGAGTATGGCGGATTGTCGCATTGGAGTGATTTATGATTTAGTTTGTGGAGTTATCGAGATTATGGGTTGAGGTTATTTTGAGGTTATGGAGTTATGGGCGTTTGAGGAGAGGGCTGACGCATGGCACTGGGCCATGTACATCAGATTAATCAGAAGAATCCGCAATCTAAAAGGGTCCGTATTTTTATTGATTACGGATTTATCTGATTTTTCTGATTCTTGAAAACCCTGCCCTGCACCCCGGGCTATAGGCCGGATGCCGGGCTGAAAGCCCTCTGCGTTGAACGCTCGGAACCTCTGGCGCAGCGTACTGCACCTTGTATATAACGCGGGAATGGCGGGTTTATTGTGTGCGGGAGAGGATGACGAGGCGGCGTGCGGGGGTGGCTTTGCCGTCTACGACGCTGCGGTAGAGGTAGAGGCCGCCTTGGAGGCGGGTGCCGGCATAGTCGCAGAGGGTCCAGTCGGCGGCGGAGAAGCCTTCACCGGCCTCGGCGTGGGTGGTGGTGTGCCACACGCGCTGGCCGAAGAGGTTGAAGACTTCGGTACGCACTTCGCGACTTCCCTGGGCCGAGGCTTCGAAGGTGGTGACAAACCGCGTGGCGGTCCGGGCCGTGCGCGGGGTGGCATCGACGGCGAAGGACGGGGTGCCGGCGGCGGAGACGTTGAACCGCAGGGTGGCGGTGGAGGCATTGTCCATCACGTCCCACGCACGGAACGAGAGGGTGTGGGGACCTTCGGACAGGCCGGTGAGGGGATAGGCCACAAGGCCGCTGCGGTAGGAACCGCTCTCGAAGCTGAACCAGTTGTTCACCACCTGGAGCGTGGAGGGGTCATTGTCGAACCAGAGTTCCATGTCGTGGCCCAAGTTGCCGCTGATGATGGAGATGCCGGCGGAGTCGGCCAAGGAGGCGTAGAAGGTGGCATCGGGGGCTACGGTGGCACCGCTCACGAAGTCGGGACGGTCGATGTAGAGGTATATCTTCGGGCCGAGGCTGTCGGTTTCCTCAACGGGGGCCGTGCCGTTGAAGGCGAGCTGCTTGGTGGAACCGCTCAGGTGGCGCGTGCCCGTGGAGTCGGCGGCATAGAGGGAAACGAAGCCGGGCTGCTCGCTGAAGGTGAGGCCGCGGGGCACCACAAACTCTACGGCGAAACGGCCCTTGGAGACGGTAGCCGTGCCTTCGTAGAGGGTGTTGGTGTAGTCGGTATAGACGAGGGGCGTGGCCTTGCTGTTGCCCGCGCCCTTGCAGTTGAGTGTCTGGAGGGGTGCAAAGACGGTGGCGCTGAGGGTACCGCTGAAGTCCGTGTCGTACTGGCCGTCATCGCCCACTACAGAACCGCTCAGACGCACCTTGCTGCCGATGGGGAGGGCAACGGTGGCTGTGCCGAGGGGCTCGCCGTTGACGCTGTCGATGCGCAGGCCGCTATCGGGATAGGAGAGGACGAGGGCGGGATCGCCGAGGAGGGCGTACTTCATCTTGTTGACCGTCTGGTCGGTGCCGATGCTGGCGGTGGTGTTCTTGAGCAGCTCGCACTTCGTGAGGCGGAGGGCATCGCCGAAAGTGTAGCGGCGGCCCTGGCTGTCGCGGCTGAAAGCGAAGTGGACGAAACCCATGTTGAGCGAACGGTTGTAGTTGGCATAGACCGAACGGGCGGCACAGAGCACGGCCACGGCCGGACCGGTGGTGGAGAAGAGGGCGTTGCGGCCGAGGTCTTCGCAGACTTGGTCGTAGGGGGTGATTTCGCACGAGGCAAAGAGCCACAGGGGGCGGGCCTCGCTCTGGTTGGCGAGCATTTCGTCCTTGTTGAGGAGAAACTTGTGGGAAATGCGGTCGGGGCTACCGTGGCCGTTGTAGTTGAAGATGAGCGCGCCGCGCTGCATGGCTTGCTTGAGCTTGGCCGTGGCTTCGGGGTAGGTGGCTCCCTTGGCTTCCTGGGTGATGGCGTAAATGTCGGGGAAAATGCGCTGGATGAGGAAGTCGGGACTGGCTACCTTCGTCACCTCGGAGGCTACTTTCTGGGCATCGTTCATGTGGAGGTTTTCGTCGCCGGTGTCGGCAATGGCCCACATGCGACCGGTCCAGGCTCCGGCGTGCTTTTGGTCCATATAGTCTATGGCCTGGTCCACGAGCCACTTGGCATCGGCGGGAGTGTGGCAGAGGAAGCGGCCAATGCCGAGGTCGAGCTTTTCAGTGTTGAAGCGCAAGCCTTCGCCGTCGTCGAGGAAGCCGAAGTAGTCATCGGTGACGTAGCTGTGGAGGGTGCCAATGGAGTAGTTGGTATTGTTGTAGCTTTCCTGGTCGTTACGCTCGCAGGCGAGCAGGTAGTCGGCAGGGCTGGCACCTTTCCACTCGGAGGTGACCATGCGGTTGTCGTAGGTGCAGTCGCCGAAGAGCAGGAGGTAGCGGGGCATGTCGGCCTCGGACTGGGCGCGGTCGTAGAGCATCTTGAGGTAGCGGCGGTAGGCGGCGGCATCGGGGGTGCCGGAGGAGAACTCGTTGAAGAGCTGGTCGGCACGCACTACTTTCACACGGAGGCCGCTGCGGTCGCGGTGGGCCTGGGCGAGGCGCTCGGCCTGCTCCTGGAGTTTGCCGCTGGCGGGAATCACGATGATGTAGTCCAGACAGCTGTCGGCATGGAGGTTCTGGTTGGCCACCTCACCCACCACGGTGGGCGTGGGGTAGGTTTTGGAAAGGTCTACGCAAACGAAGCGGCGCGAGCCGTCGGGCACGGGTACGGTCAGTTCATTGCCGCTGAGCTGTCCCGGGAGTTCGGCCACGCCTGTCTCGGCATCGGCCAACTGCCAGAGGCGGGTGCGGTCGGTGGCTCCCTTGATGCGGAAGGTGACGGGACCGGTCCGGTCCGCGCTGAAGGGGGCCGTGGTGCAGTCGGTGCGGAGTTGCTGCCGGTAGGCGGCGTAGAGGTAGCCAAGGCGGCCGGTACTGGTGGTGGTGACGGTGAAGCGCTCTTCTTCCTTGAGCATGGACTGGAAGGTGCCGCGGTAGCCGTGGGCGGACTCGCCTTCGCCGTACTTGCTGATGGTGGGCGAGGCCACGATTTCGCCGCTATTGACGCGCAGGATGCTGACTTTCGTGGCGGCGGAGGCGTTCTGGGCGCTGAGGTTGTAGGCCACGGTGTATTCTCCCTCGACTATGCCGGGGAGCTGGAGGCGGTAGGTGTGGCCGCCGAGGAGTTCGTTGGTGTCGAAGAAGTCGCGGCCGCCGCCGTACCAGACGAACTTGTCGCCTTCGGCCAGGGCATGGGCGGTGACTTGGTCCACTTCGGGGCCGTCGGTGGCTTTGGCCTCGAGGACGGTCCAGGGTGCGGGGTCTTCGCCCTCGGCGGCTTCGGTGAGGAAGTAGCAGCTGGCGCTGGCGAAGGTGTTGCGCGAGAAACGGGTGTTGCTGTCGTAGCGCAGGAGGCCTTCGGCAAAGAAGAGGACACTGCTGTTCTGGTGGTAGAGGGGGACTTCGCAGAGGTCGTCAATGAGCGCATCGGGACCGGTGAAGTTGAAGAGGTCGGGCAACAGGCGGCCGCCATAACCATAGAGGCGCACGCGGGAGGGCTGGGAGAAGCCCAACTTTTGCAGTTCGGCGTAGGTGAACTGGTAGATGCCTTCCTGCGTGACGGATATCTTGACCCATTTGCCCTTGGCCAGCACGGACTGAGGAGCGTAGCGCCCTTGGGCCTCGACGGCGAGGGTGTTTTTCACCATGAGACGATGGGCGGGACTCAACCGGGGGCCGGCAGGGGCGGCCTTGACTTCGCAGGAGCTCACGCGGTACCACTTGCCGCCGCGCTCCACCACGGGCAGGTAGCTGACGTCAGCTATCGTTTCGCCACGGCTCTTGCCCCAATTTACCTGCAGCTGGAGCTGGGGCTCGGCCTGGAAGCCGGCCTGGCGGAGGGCTTGCTCTTCGCCGCGGCTGAGGGGGACGAGCTGGGGGTATTCGGCATATATATGAAAGGAGTCGGTGGGGAGGGTCGCACCCAAGCGCAACTGCACTTGCTGCCGCTCCACTGTTTGGGCAACGGTGGGAGGACAGGCTCCGAAGAGCATCAGAAGGAGGAATTGGATGTGGTATCTCATGGCTTGCTACTTTACATTGAACTGAAGTACCTGCCGCCCGCCCACGCTGACGGTGACTGGTGTCTCGATGGCTACGGGCTGGGGACGGAGCGGAAGGGGAAGGAGGAAGAGGTCGCCCTGGCGGAGGGTGTAGCGTTCGCTCACCTGGGCTATCCACGCGTCGATTTCTTCCCACAACGCGCCGGGGAGCGCGGCACTTTCGGCCGCCTCACCGACGTTCCAGCCGACGGGCTGCCCTGCCGCGGGGGGCTCAGGGAGCTGGGGGGCTACGGCGAGGGCATCGTCGAAGGCAAGGGCTTCGCTCCAGGGTAAGGCTTGGGCGCGGCACTCGGCCAGCAGGTCGCGGGCCACGAAGTGTACGGCGGGGGCGACTTCTGCTGAGGCGTAATAGCGCGAGGCGAAACGCCGGGCGATGCTGCGTCCGAGACGGTTGATGCGGAAGGCGAGGCAAAGGGTGGCCACGCAGTCGCGGGTGTGGTCGGGGACGAAGAAGGGGCGCTTGGGCGGCAGCAGCACGGTGTCGGGAAGGGGGACTGCCACCGGGCGCGGCAGCGGGCACGGGGCCTCGTCGGGGAGTTGGGTGAACGTGCGGAATATTTTCATTGCTGTGGGGGCGAAGGTTGGGGGGCTCTACCGGTTGAGGATGAACTTGAGGCTCACACCGAAGTCCTGCGTGGTGACGGGGTAGGACGAGGAGGTGAGCAGGGGCTTGTTCATCTGCCGGTCGTAGTAGCCCGTGAGGGTGAGGAACTTGCTGAGCGCATAGTCGGCCGAGAAACTGATTTGCACGGCCTTGTTGCCGCTCGTTGCCTGGGTGATTTCGGTGAGGATGTCGCGGTTGAGCGCGGCCTGGTTGCGGATGGTGACATCGAGGCGAAGGTTGAGGTCGTTGGAGAAACCTCGGGCGTTGGTCTGCGCCTGCTTGTCGGTGCCGGACTTCTTGCCGCGCGAACGCACCGTGCGCTTGGGGGCGAAGAGATTGACGTTGGTCATCTTGTAGCCCAGTCCGACCACGAAGTCGTTGGAGCGGGTCTCGTTGATTTGCATGGAGGTCATGCTGAGGGTGAGCACGCGGGTCTTGCGCCACTCGACCTTGGCTGTGATGTTGTTGAGGAACGTCATGTCCACGCCGAACAGGGGGGAGAAGCTCTCGTTGATGCTAACGGTGGTAACATCGAACATGCCGCTCGGCACGGGTACGCCCGTGGTGACATCGTTGATGAAGCCGAGACCGTTCATGTACTCCATGTAGCTCGTGAAAGTGTTGTAGGAGCCCACGGAGTAAACGCTCTTGTAGGCGTGGTTGAGGTTGAAGCTCTTGAACACTTCCTTCATGCGGGGGAGCTTGGCCAAGCCGCCGTAGGTGATGGTCCAGTTTGGGAGCATGGCGGTGACTTTGGGGAATATGCCGCCCTTGCCGCCGCTCGCGGTGTAGGCTTCGAGGAAGGCGGGTATCATCACATCGGGCGAGTAGGCGCTGACGGTGCCGTTGGCAGGGTCGAAGGGCTGTCCGGCCAGGAGTGTGCCTGCAGGATAGAGGGCGCCGTTGTAGCGGGCCTCGAGCTGGAGGCGGCGACTCTCCAGGCTGCGCACGAACTTGCTGAAGGTCTTGGAGCGGTAGCCCTTGTCGGGCGAACCGGCACCTTCGAAGGCGGAGGCGATGGAGATGGTGGTCATGTTGAACGAGCCGCTCTCGG
>CALZMA010000058.1 GCA_945788445.1 uncultured Bacteroidales bacterium
GCGCCGAAGCAGCCGAAGGCATCGCCCGAGAAGAGGATTTTCTCCGTGGCGCAGTACGTCATCATCGTTTCGGGCCAGTGGAGCATGGGAGTCAGGTGGAAGCTGAGCTTGTGGTGTCCCAGGTCGAGCGTGTCGCCGTCCTTCACCAGGATGTCGTCGGGTCCGCCGGCGCCGTAGAAGCCCTGTACCATCTGGAGCGTCTTCGCGTTGCCCACGAGGCGGATGTGGGGATAGTGGCTGCGGATGAGAGCCAGCGCGCCCGAGTGGTCGGGCTCCATGTGGTTGATGATGAGGTAGTCCACGGGGCGGTCGCCGATCACGCGGCGGATTTTCTCGATGTATTCGCCGAAGAAGGCCACGTCCACCGTATCCACGAGGGCCACGCCCTGCGTGTCTTCGATGAGATAGGCATTGTAAGAAACGCCCTGCGGCAGAAACCACAGGCCCTCGAAGCGGTGCTTCACGCGGTCGTTCACTCCTACATAGTGTACCTTACCTTTGATGTTCATAGTCTATAAGTATTTTATGGAATTTCTATTTTGAAAAATGCAGTGGCCCCCGCCGTTCCTACGCCTCCTGCCCCGTGTGGCGTGCCATGCAGCGGCCGAGGGCCTGGGCGGTATATCCCTTGCCGGCCGCCACCACTTCCTCGGGCGTACCCGTGGCCACCACCGTACCTCCCTCGCGTCCGCCTTCGGGACCCAGGTCGATGAGATAGTCGGCGCACTTGATGACGTCCATGTTGTGCTCGATGATGACAATCGTGTGGCCGCGTTCAATGAGGTCGTTGAAGCTGCGCAGCAGTCGGTTGATGTCGTGGAAATGGAGGCCCGTGGTGGGTTCGTCGAAGATGAAGAGCGTGGGCACCGCCTTCTCCAGTCCGAGGTAATAGGCGAGTTTCACGCGCTGGTTCTCGCCTCCCGAGAGCGTGGCGCTGCTCTGTCCGAGCTTGATGTAGCCCAGGCCCACCTGCTGCAGGGGCCGCAGCCGGTCCACGATGCGTTGCTGCCCGTGTTCGGCGAAAAACTCCATCGCCTGGTTCACCGTCATTTCCAGGATGTCGTAGATGTTCTTGCCCCCGTAGCGCACGTCGAGCACCTCGCTCTTGAAGCGGTGTCCGTGGCAGCTCTCGCATTCGAGCACCAGGTCGGCCATGAACTGCATCTCCACCTTCACCCTGCCGTCGCCCTTGCATTCCTCGCAGCGCCCCCCTTCCGTGTTGAACGAGAAGTAGGCGGGCGTAAACTCCATCTGCTTGGCCAGCGGTTGCGCGGCCATGAGCTTGCGTATCTCGTCGTAGGCCTTCACAAAGGTCACCGGATTGGAGCGGGAGGAGCGTCCGATGGGGTTTTGGTCAATGAATTCGATGCCCTCCACGGCCTCGATGTCGCCTTCGAGGCGCTGAAATTCGCCCGGGCGGTCGGCCACCTCGTCCTTCGCCCGCTTGAGGGCGCGGAAGAGGATGTCGCGCACCAGGGTCGACTTGCCCGAACCGCTCACGCCCGTCACCACGGTCATCACGTTGAGCGGGAAGTCCACGTCCACGCCTTTCAGGTTGTGGTCGCGGGCCCCCACGATGCGTATGGAGCGGTTCCACGCGCGGCGGCTCTGCGGAACGGGTATTTCCTCGCGTCCGAAGAGGTAGTCGAGCGTGTGCGAACGGTTGTCCTGGGGCAGGGCCTGCGGCAGTGCGCCGGCGTAGACCACCTCGCCGCCCAGCCGTCCCGCTTCGGGACCGATGTCGATCAAGTAGTCGGCCGCGCGCATGATTTCCTCGTCGTGCTCCACCACCACCACGGTGTTGCCCAGGTCGCGCAACTCCTCGAGCACATGGATGAGCTGTGCCGTGTCGCGCGGGTGGAGCCCGATGCTCGGTTCGTCGAGAATGTAGAGCGACCCCACGAGCGAGGAGCCCAGTGAGGTAGCGAGGTTGATGCGCTGGCTCTCTCCGCCCGAGAGGGTGTTGGAGAGGCGGTCCAGGGTGAGGTAGTCGAGTCCCACCTCGTGCAGGAAGCGGAGGCGGCTGCGGATTTCGGTGAGCAGTCGCTTCGCCACGGCGGCGTCGTGGGCGTTCAGTTCGAGCGACTCGAAGAAGGGGTAAAGCTCCTTCACGGGCCAGCGCACGAGTTCCGTGATGGTGCGGCCGCCCACCCTCACGTATTCCGCCTCGGGGCGGAGGCGCGAGCCGTGGCACACCGGACATTCCGTGCGGCCGCGGTAGCGGGCCATCATCACGCGGTATTGTATCTTGTATTGGTTGCGTTCGAGCATCCGGAAGAAGGCGTCGATGCTCACCTGCTCTTCCTCGGGCAGGCGCTGCTCGTCGGCGTCGCCGTGCCAGAGGGTGTCTTTCTGCTGGCGCGTGAGCTGGTAGTAGGGAGTGAAGACCGGGAAATGCTTGTGGGCCTGCCGGCGCATGAACTCGTCTTTCCACATGCCCATCTTCTCGCCGCGCCAGCACATCACGGCCCCGTCGTAGATGCTCTTCGAACTGTCGGGCACCACGAGGTGCTCGTCGATGCCCATCACGCGGCCGAAGCCCTCGCAGCGCTCACAGGCGCCGGCGGGGGAGTTGAACGAAAACATCTGGTCGTCCGGTTCGCGGAAGGTGATGCCGTCGGCTTCGAAGCGCGTGTTGAAGCGGTGGAGCAGCCGTGCGGGATAGATGCGCAGCAGGCATTCGCCGTCGCCCTCGAAGAAGGCCGTTTCCACCGAGTCGGCGAAGCGGGAGAGCACGTCCTTCTCGCGGCTCACGCTGAGGCGGTCTATGAGGAGGTACACCTCGCGGCCTTCCAGCGGCTGGTCCATCACGTCCTCGATGCGGCACATTTCGCCGTCCACCTCCAGGCGCGAGAAACCCTGCTGGAGGTCGATGGCGAGCTGTTCGGCGAGGCTGCGTCCCGCCCTCACCCGCATGGGGGCGAGGAGCGTGAAGCGCGTGCCCTCGCTGTACGAGAGGGCGCAGTCGACGACGTCCTGCACCGTGTGGCGCTTCACCTCCTGTCCGCTCACGGGCGAGAAGGTGTGGCCCACGCGGGCAAAGAGGAGGCGGAGGTACTCGTAGATTTCCGTACTCGTCCCCACGGTGCTCCGGGGGTTGCGCGCCGTCACCTTCTGTTCGATGGCGATGGCCGGGGGCAGGCCCTTGATGTAGTCGCACTCGGGCTTGTGCATGCGGCCCAGAAACTGGCGGGCGTAGGCCGAGAGGCTCTCCACGTAGCGCCGCTGCCCTTCGGCATAGAGCGTGTCGAAGGCGAGCGACGACTTGCCGGAGCCCGAAAGCCCCGTAATCACCACGAGGCGTTCGCGCGGAATCTCCACGTCAATCTCCTTCAAGTTGTTCACGCGGGCGCGTTTCACTTTGATGCTGTCGTTCATGCTGCTGCAAGATTAGGGCTGCAAATTTAGGAATAAAGAAGGTATAAGGCACAGCTTTGCTTTCTATTTCTCCGAAAACCTTCCGGAGCCCCGCCCTCACCCGGCCACCACCCCATCCCGTTTTTCCACACCCTCGCCCCCAACGCTTTATATTCACTATTCCTTTTTGTTTCTTTTTCTTTTAAGAGAGAATGAGGAACTCATGTTGGTGTGTATGGGCTGTGGAAAGTGTGGAAACTTCGGGGCCGAAAAATTTGGCCATTTCGTTATCCACGTTTTCCGCCCCTTTGTCCACGTTTTCCTCCACAGCCTCTGGGTGGGCAGAAGGCTTATGGACAAAGGGCAGCGGGCGGTTTCGCGCGAAGGTTATGCACACCCTGTGGAAAACCTCAGGGTGGAGAAAAAAATGTCCGCCCTGCCCGCCGAAAACCCTGCGGAAAAGGGCGGAAATCCGGGGAAAACGGCTGTGGACTCGGGGAAAACGCGGAGGCTCCTCCCGGCCCCGTCGGGCGAAGTTCTCTCCCCGCGCTTTCCACAGCTTTTCCGCAGGTTATACACAGGCTTTTCCACGCTTTTTCCTAACTTCGCGGCCGTTTTAAAAGCCCTTTTTATGAAGAAACTCACCGTAGAGGAATTGCAGCGCCTCGATGTCGCTGCCTTCCGCGAGGCCGAAAAGCTCCCCCTCGTGGTGGTGCTCGACAACGTCCGCTCGCTCCACAACGTAGGCTCCGTGCTCCGTACGGCCGATGCCTTCCGCGTGGAAGAGGTCGTCATGTGCGGCATAACGGCCACGCCGCCCTCGGCCGAAATCCACAAGACTGCCCTCGGGGCGGAAGACTCCGTCGCCTGGCGCTACGCCCCCGATGCCTTGGCCGTGGTGGAGGCCCTGCGCGGGGCGGGCTACACGGTGTTGGCCGTGGAGCAGGTGGAGGGTAGCCTCCAGCTGGGCAGCTTCCGGCCCGAACCCGGCCGGCGCTACGCCGTGGTGTTCGGCAACGAGGTGAAGGGCGTGCAGCAGTGCGTGGTCGACGCCTGCCACCAGGCCCTCGAAATCCCCCAGTTCGGCACGAAGCATTCCCTCAACGTCAGTGTGACCGCCGGCATGGTGATGTGGGAATTTGCCCGCTGCCTTTTCCTTTCTCCCTCCCGCTAAATCCTTTTCCTACGCAATGAAATATGCAGTCATAGCCCTCGATCTCGACGGCACCCTCACGAACAATGCCAAGGAAGTGACGCCCCGCACCCGCGAAGCCCTCCACCGGGCCATGGAGCGCGGCGCGGTGGTAGTCCTGGCCTCGGGCCGCCCCACCTACGGCGTGGCTCCCGTGGCCGAAACGCTCGGTCTGGCGCACTACGAAAGCTATCTCCTGCCCTTCAACGGCGGAAAAATCGTGCATTGGCCCACTAAGCGCGAAATCTATGGCCGCCACCTCCCCGACGAGGTCATTCCCCTCCTTGTCCACTACGCCGAGGTCCACGGCCATGCCCTCGTGGGCTACCGCGAACGCCAAATCCTCACGCAGCACCCCGACGACCCCTACGTGGCCGAGGAGGCGCGCATCAACAAAATGGAGATTTGCGGCGTGGACAACCTCCTGCACGCCCTCGAGCCGCATCCCGTAAAACTCCTCCTCACGGGCCATCCCGACGACATGGTGCGGGCCGAACGGGAGTTGTCGGAGCTGTTGGCCGACCGCATGGAGGTGTTCCGTTCCGCCCCCTTCTTTGTCGAACTTATGCCGAAGGGGATAGACAAGGCCCAGTCTCTGGCCCGCCTCTTGGACCACCTCCACCTCTCCCCCGCCGACCTCGTGGCCTTCGGCGACGGCTACAACGACCTCTCCATGATCCGCTTTGCGGGCATGGGGGTGGCGATGGACAATGCCGCCCCCGAACTCCGCGCCGTAGCCAACTACATCACGCTCAGCAACGAGCACGACGGCGTGGCCGCTGCCCTCGAACATTTCGAGGCCGCCGACTGACCTCCCCGCCCTTCTCCCGCACCACTCGGCACCCCGCTCTTTCAAAGCCTGCGATTGAAAATCCAAAGCCTGCTTTTGAAATTTCAAAGCCTGCGATTGGATTTTCAAAGCCTGGGACAGGAAATTCAAAGCCTGGGATTGAAATTTACAGATGAGAGTTTGGAGTCAATTGACCATAGTGAACATTTTTATCGTCACGAACATGGCTCTCGTCGCGACCATCTTTATCGTCGTGACGACGGAATCATTTTATTAAAAAGGCTTAATTATCTGCGGAAAAGTGTATGTCTATAGGAAAAATAAGTGCGGAAAAGTGTATGTTTGCCTAAGAAATATGTGCGGAAAAGTGTATGCATCACTATGGAACGAACTATATTACAACAACTTAAAGCGTGGAAAATCCGACCTGACCGCAAACCGCTCATCCTCAATGGTGCAAGGCAGGTGGGGAAGACCTGGATTCTGAGGGAATTTGCCAGGCAACAATACGACAAGGAAGCCTACATCATCTGCCGCAAAAACGAATTGGCGCGGAAACTTTTTGAAAAGGATTTCGATATAGACCGTATACTGCGCGGATTGCGGGCCCTGACCTCGGTCGATATTACGCCCCACGACACGCTTATCATCCTCGATGAAGTGCAGGACATACCCGAAGCCATCGAGGCCTTGAAGTACTTCTGCGAACAAGCCCCCGACTACCACATCGCCGTAGCCGGTTCGCTACTCGGCATCTCGCTACACCCGGGCGTATCCTTCCCCGTAGGAAAAGTAGATATGTTCAACCTCTACCCGATGGACTTCCACGAATTCCTCCTGGCCAAGGGTGAACGAGGGCTGGCCGAAGTGCTCGTGAACAAAGACTATGACACGGCAAGCATCCTCCATGACAAACTCACCGACCTGCTCCGCCAGTACTACTACGTGGGCGGAATGCCCGAAGCCGTGCTCCGATACGTTGAGACCGACGGGCTTCAAGCCGTCCGGCAGATACAGCTGCGCATCCTCGATGGCTACGAGGCCGACTTCTCCAAGCACGCCCCTTCCGAGCAGGTGCAACGCATCCGGATGGTGTGGCGCAGCATCCCCTCACAGCTCTTCA
>CALZMA010000059.1 GCA_945788445.1 uncultured Bacteroidales bacterium
CAAAGAAAAGGTCCGGGAGCGGAGTTCTCCCGGACCTGAAGATATAGAGCAGACCAATTACTTCTGGTAGCACTTCACCTTGGTTCCGTCGAAGCCGACGGCCATGATGTAGCTTGCACCCTCGCTCGAGGGGAAGAGAACCTGCGTGTAGCGCGAGGACTTCTGGCTGTCGCCCAAGCCGAACATGGTGATGCGGATGAGCTTGCCGCCTGCATCGTAGGTTTCGTAGCCCACGGCACCGGCCCAAGTGTCGTTGTCGACCTGGATGCGGTTGTTGTTGAGCGCGGTGCAGCCGCTGTTGAGGCCGGCGTCGGTCAGGGCCACCTGGTCGCGGAAGCGCGTCCAGTTGTAGGCATTGATGTAGTTCAGTGCAGCGGGAGCTTCGTTGTAGCCCTTGGCCTCCACGTCGGCCTTCAGCTCGTCGAGCATGGCCTGCGTGATGATGTTCCAGCCGGGGGAGTAGTCTTCGATGTAAGCCTTGATGGGTCGGTTGAGGCCGGCCTTTTCGAGGAAGGGCAGGAGGTTGTAGCCCGTGGCCTCGCAGAGGCGGCGCATCATTTCAACCTGCTGCTTGCCGTTCGTGTTGAACTTCGTCTGGTCGAAGCCCTCGCGGTAGCTGCCTATGAGGCGTCCCATCGAGCCGGGGTTGGCCCCTACCTCCTCTGTCCAGAGTGTGAGCTGCCAGAAGGGGACAACCTTCACGAAGTGGTCGAAGTTGCGGGTCTTCGTGGTGATCTGGCCGAGCTGCTTGCCGTTTTCGTCCTGGTCCGTGACGGTGGCGTTGTTGAAGTCGCTGCCGTGGTAGTCGGGACCGTCCTGCAGCTGCCAGCTGATGCCCTTGCGTACGCCCTCTTCGAGGTAGGCTTCGAAGCGTCCGCCGCGCGTCCAGCCGTATTCGCCGACGCCGGAGATTTCGTCCTCCAGGCGGTGGTAGCCGTCGCCGTAGGCGTTGGCCGCGCCCAGCTTGTGTTCAACCCAGGCCGAGTAGATGTTGTTCGTGGTCTCGCCGCAGCCGCTCCACTTGAAGCCCGGAGCGATCTGGTTGATGTGGCCGAGCTCGTGGGCCATGCCCCAGAAACCAAATTTGTCGGCGTCTACCCACTCATTGAAGCTTCCGAAAGCCGCAGCGGCACCGTTGCCGTCGGCAAACATGCCGGACTTCACGGGACGGGCAAACTGGTGGTTTGTAGGCTCGATGCCGGCCTGCGGCAAGCCCATGATTTCGCGTTCGCGGTAGATGAGCGAGTCGTAGAGCATGGCCAGCTTCTCGCCCTTGAGGGGCGTGCGGGCCTTGAGGTTGGCGATGGGCGCAGCCACGTGGAGGCGCTTCGAGAGAATGTCGAAGATGTCGCTCTTGGCGTTGGCCAGGAGGCGCTTGTAGTCGTCGTCGTTGTGGCGTGCGGCGTCGAAGTAGCCCGTTTCGGTGGCCATGGCGAAGTGGAGCTTCACCTTGGGAGCGGCACTGAAGTTGTCGTTGTAGTAGCTCACGTAGCCGTTGCCACGGTTGCCCGCCGTGATGACGTTGGCACCGTTGCGCAGGGCGTAGTAGCTGGAGCGCTGGCCCTCAACCTCGATGTCGTTGGCGTTGCTGAAGTTTGCGATGCACAGCTGCACGGGGAAGTTGTCGTCGATGCCCTCTGCGAAGACCACCACCTTGTCGCCCTGGTTGAAATAGATGCCTGTGGGGTTCTCATAGGGGTCGTAGCCCATGTTGGTGCAGAGTTCGCGCTGCAGGGTGCCGCGCGTCTTGTAGCAACCGAACTCACCGACGCGGAACTCGGTGCTGTAGTTGCCGCTGAGGAGGGAGAGCGCGAGCTGGCGCACGTAGGGGTTGGCAATCTGGGCCACGCCGGCTGCGTCCATGCCCTCGCGGAGCTCGGAGCAGAGGGGCGAGGTGAACACGCCCTCGATGGCCTGCGTGAGAGAGGGGTCGTACTGGTAGAAACCGATTTCTGCGCACGACGCAAAGTTCTTTGCCTGGTCCGAACCGGCGCTCTTGATGGTCACCTTCACGGCCTTCACGTTGTCCACGCCGTTCTCGCCGAAGCGGAGGGTGGAGGAGGCGGCGCTCTTGCCGAAGTCGGCATCCTGGAGCTTCACGAAGGAAGTGGGAGCGTCGGCCGTGGCGTAGTAGACGGTGATTTCACCCCAGCGTCCGTTCTGTCCGTCGGAGCGCGGCGTGTAGAGCATGTAGTCCACGTGGGCCGCTTCCTTGAAGGTGAACTCCACGCTGGTCGGGAAGGAGCATCCGCCCCAGCTGGAGTGCCAGAGGGTGGAGGGGTCGCCGTCGAAGGCGTTGGCAATGCCCTGTCCGTCCTGCGAAGAGTCGGCCTTGCCGCTCTTGATGGCGACCGGGCGGTCGCCGAGGTCCTCGGCGGAGGTGTTCTTGTCCTGCACGACAACGAGGGTGCGGGAGAAGGAGCCGTCGGCCGTGGTCAGCGTGAGCGAGGTGGAGCGGGAGAGGATGGGTTCGTAGTAGTATTGCGAGAAGAGCGTGAGGTTGCCGTTGGCTTCCTTGCGGTAGCTGAGCCAGTCGGCCCCTTCGGCCTTCGAAACGGTGTAGTCGGTGTTTGCCATGACGGCTACGGTGGTGAAGCCCGCGTTGTAGGCCACTTTCACCGTGTCTTTGTTGGTGAGGAGGTAGGCTGCCTTGGTGTTGTCGGCATCGAGCTGCAACGATTGGGCGCCTGCGGTCTGCACGCCTAAGGCTAACGCCAGCAGACCCAACTTATAGAATTTCATGTCGTTGATTTTATAGTATATATAATAAGGTATGGGGAAAGGGTGGGGCATTCCGCCGCCGCGCGGGGCGGCCGGGCGGGGTGCGCGCGGCTTAGCGCACGAGCACCTTCACGCCATTGACGAGGTAGATGCCTGCGGGGAGCGTCCAGCTGTGGGTGCCTTCGCCGACCACCTTGTTGGCGATGCAGAGACCCGAGGCCGAATAGATGGACACGGGGGTCGATTGCGAAGCCTCCACGCTGAGGCCGCCGCTTGCGGGCTGGATGCGGAGCGGAGCACCGTTGGCGGCAACGCTTTGGATGGCTTCGGCCACGCCGATGTTGAAGGGTGCGGTCTTGAAGGGCTCGTAGCTCGACGACTCAACGGTCAGCACGACGTTGGCGTGGCCCGTCTTGAACTTGAACTTCTTGCTGGTTTCCGAGAAGTCGGTTCCCTTGGCGAGTTCCGTGCCTTCGCCGTTCTTTAAGCTGTAGGTGCTACCCGTGGAGAAGCCCCAGCCGTTCTTGGCGATGAGGTCGGACCAGTTGTAGAGGGTTTCGAGCTCGTAGACGCGTTCGTCCATGACGTAGGGCTCCATCGGCGAGTGGTTCACCTGGATGTTGTGGCCCGAGATTTTGGTGGGCGGCATGGAATTGATGAAGAGCGCGTTGTCGTTGAGGTAGGCGTAGAGGAAGGTGGAGCGGCACTGGTTGTCCCAGAGGATTTGGTGGAGCTGGTTGTGGTCGGCGGCGAGCGATACCAGTACGGGGCTGCCCTTGCTGAGGTCGATGGCCTTGAGGCTGTTGTTTTCCACCCAGAGGTCCTCGAGGAGGGGCGACTCGGGTACGGTGAGCGAGGTCAGCTTGTTGCTCGAGAGGCAGAGGGAGCGGAGCGAGCCGCTCATGCTCAGGTTGGCGGTGGTCAGGGCGTTGTGCGCGGCCCAGAGCGCCTTGACGTTGGAGAGCACGGTGGTGGCGGGGAGTGCCGAGAGGGCGTTGCCGTTCACCACGTAGTGCTCGGGGCGGGCGGTGGAGCTGAGCTGGAGCGATCCGCTGGCAATCTGGTTGTTGGCCACGTTGATGTCCTTGAGCTCGGTGAGCGCCTTGGCGTTGAGGGCGGTGAGCTGGTTGCCCTGGAGGTCGAGCGTGGTGAGCTGGGGGCAGGCACCGACGCTGAGCTCGGTGAGCTGGTTGTCGGCGGCGTAGAGTTCGGTGAGTTTCGGCGCGTTGGTGAGCGTGAGGGCGGTGAGCTTGTTGCCCTGCACGTAGAGGCGCTTGAGGTCACCCTGGGTCGTGGTGATGGTCAGCTGGGCGTCCTTGACGGGGAGGCTGATGAGGCTGCCGTCCGACACGATTTGTTCGGTTTCGCCGTTGCCCCAGGTGAGGGAAAGGGCGAGGTCGGCATTGAGCGCGAGGGTGAGGTTTTCACCTGCGGCCAAGCCGGTGGTGAGTGTCACCTCGTCGGCGTGGAGTGGGGCGGAGCCCAACGCCAGCAGCGCCGAGGCCACGAACACGGTGAGTTTCTTCATAATATGAAAGGGTTAATTTGTGAATGATGTATGCTTGGGGTGTAAAAGAGGGTCGGTTTGGGATTAGTTGATGATGACTACGGCATCGTTGGCGTAGCTCACTTGGTAGCGGAAGAGGCGCCAGGTGCCTTCGCCCTGGGAGAGGGTGCCGGCGTTCTGGAGGTCGTAGGTCCGGTGGCAGCGGCCGCAGCTGAGGGCTTCGGGGCCGGCGAACTGGAGCTGCTTGGTGATGAGGGCCTCCTCGTAGCAGGCGGGGCAGGCGAGGTCGAAGGCCAGCGGGAGGTACTGGAGGTTGAGGTCGGGCACGGAGGGCGTGCCGACCACGAAGCCCGCGATGGACTCGGGCTTGCCGTAGGCTTCGGCCGCGGTGCGGAGCACGGTCTGGCCCTGGCCCGTGGGCGAGGCGAAGCGGATGTGCGATGTCTCGAAGGTGACGGCGCAGAACTGGCCGGGGTTGTTGAGCGCGGTGTAGAGCGGCTGCACGGCGGCCACGGGGCTGTACTTGAAGAAGGCCCGGTGGTGGGCGTAGAGGTCCTGCGTGTCGTCGGAGCAGGCGGCGAGGCCGAGGCCCAGCAGGAGGGCTGCGGCGACGCGGAGGGGGCGGAAGCGGAGCGGTTGCATGGGCGCGGGGGGCTGGGAGGGGTTAGTCGGTCAGCGCCTTCTCGGCTGCGGCCACGCGGTCGAAGCCGAAGGTTTGCCAGGTGCGGTCGAAGTGGTCGGCCACACGGTCGTTGCAGAGGTTCCCGAGGCTTCCGACGTGGGTGTGGTGGAGCTGCTTGTCGGGGCGGAAGCGTCCGGCTTCGATGTCGAGGCCCACTTGGCGGTAGGCGTCGCGGAAGGGGGTGCCGGCCGCGGCGAGGCGGTTCACTTCCTCGACGGAGAACATGGCATCGTAGCGCGGGTCGTCGAGGATGCGGTCGTTGGGCTCGATGCGCTCGATGATGTAGGTGGTCATCTGGAGGCAGTCGATGAGTTGGTCGAAGGCGGGCAGATAGGCTTCCTTGAGTTCCTGGAGGTCGCGGAAGTAGCCGCAGGGCAGGTTGTTCGAGATGAGCAGGAGGTCCTGCGGCAGTGCCTGGATGCGGTTGGAGCGGGCGCGGATGAGCTCGAAGACGTCGGGGTTCTTCTTGTGGGGCATGATGGACGAGCCTGTGGTACACTCGGCGGGGAGACGGACGAAGCCGAAGTTCTGCGAGTTGAACAGGCAGGCGTCGAAGGCCAGCTTGCCCAGGGTTCCGGCCACGGCGGCGAGGGCTGCGGCGACGCTGCGCTCGAGTTTGCCGCGGCACATCTGGGCGTAGACCACATTGTAGTTGAGGTCGTCGAAGCCCAGCAGGCGGGTGGTCATTTCGCGGTCGAGGGGGAAGGACGAACCGTAGCCGGCGGCGGAGCCGAGCGGGTTGCGGTTGGCCTGGCGGTAGACGGCCTGAAGGAGGAGGAGGTCGTCGGCGAGGCTTTCGGCGTAGGCGCCGAACCAGAGGCCGAAGGAGGAGGGCATGGCCACCTGGAGGTGGGTGTAACCGGGCATGAGGAGGTTCTTGTACTGCTCGCTCTTGGCCTGGAGGGTGTGGAAGAGCTGGCGCACGGCTTCGGCTACCTGGCGGAGCTTGTCGCGGGTGAAGAGCTTGAGGTCGAGGAGCACCTGGTCGTTGCGCGAGCGGCCGGCATGGATTTTCTTGCCCATGTCGCCCAGGCTGCGGGTGAGCTGGAGTTCGACTTGCGAGTGTACGTCCTCGATGTCGTCCTCGATGACGAACTGTCCGTCCACGGCCTGGCGGTAGATGTTTTTCATTTCCGCGAGGAGCGGCTGGAGTTCGTCGTCGGCAATGAGGCCGATGGCGTGGAGCATGGTCACGTGGGCCATGGAGCCCATCACGTCGTAGGGTGCGAGGTAGAGGTCAAGCTCGCGGTCGTGCCCTACGGTGAAGCGGTCTATTTCTTCGGTCGCCTGGACCGTCTTTTCCCAGAGTTTCATTCTTTGTTTGTATCGGTTCCAATTTTGTTGCAAATATAGGGGTTTCGGGCGGACATTGCAACTATCGGGCGCACGGTTCTATCATTTTTAACCGTGGATTTTCGGCGAAGGCGGCTTTTTTGCGGTTTTGTGCGGTTGTTTCATAGAAAAACGGAAGGGGGCGCAACGGGTGAAAGCGCGCTGCGGGCGGGGCG
>CALZMA010000060.1 GCA_945788445.1 uncultured Bacteroidales bacterium
CGCAGGAGGCCCTGGCGTTTCGTGTTTCCGCCGTAGCATATTTTATGCGAATTTGGCGTTCAACGCAGGAGGCCCGAAGGGCTGACCTTTAGCTCATAGCCCAGGGTGAAGCCCTGGGTTAGGCGGAGGGTTTTTGAGGAGCCCTGTAGGGGCGACAGCTTTATGCGGACGAATAGGGATGCCGCCCTTACAGGGCTCATCGGGAGGGGTTCGGGCTAACCCAGGGCTTCACCCTGGGCTATGAGCTGAAGGTCGGGCTTTCAGCCCTCGCCTTGCACGCACGGTGGGCGTTGGAGGACTGGATACGCTGGTTGCGAGGAACGTTCCGCTTAGAGCTTCACCTTCACCTTCGCGCCTTTCGATTCGTTTTGCAGTCTGTCGAGCGCGGTGACCACGTAGGTGAACTTCTCGTGGCCGCCTTGGTAGGGCAGCTTGAGGAGGGTTTGCGAGGTCACGGTCACGATGCGGGAGGGGTTGAAGAGGTCGATGGTTTCGCCGTTGCGGAACCGGTAGACCACGTAGCTTCGGGCCTCGTCCAAGGCACTCTTGGCCTTCGGTGCGGTCCAGAAGAGGTAGTAGCCGTCGGGCATCCACATGGCCTTCACCTTCCGGGGTTTCTTCGGTTCCTTGTCGTCCATGAAGGGGAAGAGCGGCTGGAGGGCCGGGGTGCGGTGGTAGCGCTGCTGGAGTGCGGCGGCGTAGTTGCCCTCGTTGCGGACGAGTGCGGCCGAGTACCACATGCAGGAGCCTTGTATGCCGCGCAGCGAGCGTTGCAGGCGGAACTTCTCGGCCATCTGGTTCTGTTGCGGGTTCTTCAGGTCAGCGGCCTTCACGGTGCGTTCGATGTCCTGCCCGATGATGAGCGGCCGTCCGCCCGCGAAGCGGCTCCACCACTTGATGAGTTCGTCGTAGTCGGCCGTGCGGTGGCCGATTTCCCAGTAGAGCTGGGGCACGGTGTAGTCCACCCAGCCCTTGTTTATCCAGTAGAGCACGTCGGCGTAGAGGTCATCGTAGTTTTGCAGGCCGCGGGTCTGCGAACCGGGGATTTTGGAGCCCGCCGTGGCGTTGTGGTAGATGCCGAAGGGGCTCACGCCGAATTTCACCCAAGGCTTCACGGCGCGAATGCTGTCGTGGAGCATTTCGATGAAGAGGTTCACGTTGTAGCGGCGCCAGTCGCGGATGTCCTCGAAGCCGTTGCGGTGCTGCTCGAAGGTGCGCTGGTCGGGGATGGCCACGCCCGCGGCGGGATAGGGATAGAAATAGTCGTCGATGTGGAGGCCGTCCACGTCGTAGCGGCGCACGATGTCGGCCGCCACGCGGCAGATATACTTGCGGTTCTCGTGGAGGCCCGGGTCGAAGAGATAGAGCCCGTCGTACTCGAAGAAGCGTTCGGGATGGAGGAGGTAAGGGTGGGTCGAGGCGAGTTCGCGCGTGCCCTTCGTCTTGGCGCGGAAGGGATTGATCCACGCGTGGAGTTCCATGCCGCGGCGGTGGCACTCAGTGACCATCCACGCCAGCGGGTCCCAGTAGGGCGAGGGGGCCTTGCCCTGTTGTCCCGTGAGAAAGCGGCTCCAAGGCTCGAAGGGCGAGTTGTAGAGCGCATCGGCCTCGCCGCGCACCTGGAAAATCACCGCGTTGATGCCGCATTGCTTCATCACGTTGAGCTGGTTCGTGAGGTTGGCCTGCATGGTCGCGCGGTCCATGCCCTGGAACTGGCCGTTGATGATTTGGATCCATGCCCCGCGAAATTCGCGTTTGGGGGGCAGGTTGTTTTGTGCGAAGCCCGCGAGGGCGAAGCAGAGAGCGAGTACGAGGGTACAGATGGTTCTCATGGGAAGGGTTCGTTAGATTTTTGCGCGCCAAAGTTATAAAAAATCAGCGAAGCCCCACCCCTTTGCGGGCTTAGAGTTGCAAAACCGCAGTTTCTTCGCCTCCAATCGGCCTGTTGCCCTTTCCCCGCGGGGGCGCTTTGGGGTAAAACAACTCGGCACTTCGGATTTTCAATCGCTGCGACCGGATGGTCAAAGCCTGGGATTGAAAAACCGAAGTGCCGAGTTGTGAGAGGGAAAATACAGGGCGGCCGCGGGGCGGCGGGCGCGTTCAGAAACCGTGGCGGTCGAGGAGCACCCGGCCCTTCGTGTCCTTCGCCGTGATGCGCAGCTGCCGGCCGCTTTTCTCCACGCTGATGACCGTGCTGTGTTCTTTCACGACGGGTAATCTGAAGGAAAGCTATAAGGCAAAAGTGCAGGCAAACGGAAAGGGCTTATCGTACAATGAGCTTCTGCGTCTGTGCCTTGCCCGTGCCCTGGGCGATGCCCTGCACTACGTACACGCCGCGCGGGAGCGGGGCGGAGGCATCGAGGGCCTGGCCGGCGGCATTGAAGAGGCGGAGCCGGGCGCAGGGCTGCGAACTGCGGAGATGGCCTGTGGCATCGACCGAGAAGCGGAGCGGGGCTTCCTGCGGCACGGCCCCGATGGCAGAGGCGTCGCCGCCGAGGCGCACGTGGGCCGCGTTGAGCACTTCGTTGAACTTCAGGTTCTGCTTGTCCATGAGGTGGACGTAGGCCACGAGGCGGCAGTTCTTGCGCACCCAGGCGGCGTCCCAGGCAACGGGGGCGAAGTCCACGCTGTACTTGTTGTCCGCGTCGAGCTTCAGTTCGTCGCCCGTGGCCACGGTGCAGTAGTTCACGCGTTTCACGCCGTTGTGCTTGAAGCGCTCAATGAGGTCATCGGGCGCGCCCTCGTCGTTGAGGCCCTTCTGGGGGTACTTGTCGAGGCCGATGCTGTCCTCCACGAGATAGACCGAGAGGTAGACGGGACGGCCCGAGGCGGCCATTTCCTTGTTCACGCGGCCCGAAACGGTGCAGCCCAGGCCTTCTTCGGTCTCGTTGAGGGCAATGTCGATGCCGGCCATGGCGGGACGTACCGCAGCCTGCGCGAGGGCAGAGGCATAGGGCTCGGTCTCGGCCACCTGCGCCGTGAGGATGGGCGTTTCGGCACCCACGGGCACCACGCGGTCGTACATGACGGCGGGGTTGAACGTCTCGCCGGCAGGACCGAAGAAGTAGAGCAGCTCTTCGTCCACGGGTTGGGTGAAGGCATCCTTCTGGAAACCGCTGTGGTGCGACACGTAGACGAGGTCGGAGAGCGTGTGGGCCTCCATGGCGAGGTCGAGGAAGTAGAACATGAAGGGGCAGGCCGTGCAGTACTGGCTGGTGAACTCTTCGACGAGGGGCACGCGCGTGAAGGCGTCTTCGGTCACATAGTGCCACGTGCGGCCGGGCATCACGGCCTGTGCGTCCTCACCGTCCACGCGGCTCACGCTGAGGTCGAGCCACTGGTTGGTGCCGAGCCCGCTGCCGGTGTAGACACTCATGGGCACGACGCGGCCTTCGTGGGGCGCGAGGGGCTCCTCGAAGCTCACTTCCACCTCGTGGGGCTGTTCGTCGCCCTGGCCCAGCATCTGGAGCGTGAGCTTGCTGACGGGCGCGGCCGAGCAGTTGGTGAAGGAAACCTTGCCCGCGAAGGGCTTGGAGGGTTCTACGACCAGGGGCGAGTGGGCCGTCTGGGCAAAGACGGAACGCTCGAGGGCGGGCGCGGCCTCGTCGTCGAGGATGGCGAAGATGAGGAGCGCGCCGCGGTCGTCGTACTGCTTCCAGCCCTGGTCCGAGAGGTTGAACCAGCAGGCCTGCGGCACATTGACGGCATCGTAGGCACCGATGGGGTAGCGGTCGCCCAGGGTCTCGAAGACCTGGAGGCCGACGTAGAGGGGCTGTTCGCCGATGGTCACGGGTTCGTCGAAATAGATGTTGTTCCAGCCCTTGTCGAAGCGGCACACGACTTGCGTGGGCTCGGCCTCGGGGCTGCCTTCGGCCCACTGGATGAGGGAGCGTCCCTGGCGCTGCTGGTCGTACTCGTGGCTCATGAAGCAGCGCACGCCGAGCACCTTGTGGCCCTTGAGGCGGTCTACGGCGGGGTCGGTCTGGGGGTCGAGACAGATGTAGGCGGCGACGAAACCGTTTTCGCCGATGCCCTGGTATTTCAGTTCCATGCTGTCGCACACTTCGGGCGCGTAGCCGTAGCGCGGGAAGTCCTGTGCCACGGCACCGAGGGGCGCGAGGCAGAGGGCAAGCAGGAGGCGGAGAATTTTGTTCATAGAGATTGTTTTAGGGGAGAGTTACGGATGGCGGAACGGGCCTCGGTCGGGTCCGTTCCGCCTGTGGATTGTCTTAGAATGCTACCTTCAGGGCGGGAGCCTCGGGGCGCACCTTCGACTTCACGAGGTAAACGCCGTGGCCGCCGCGGAGCAGCTGCACGCGCTGGCCGGCGAGGTCGTAGACTTCGGCGGGGGCACCGTCGAGGAAGGCTTCGCCGTCGCGCACTTCGAGGCCGCGGGCCATTTCGAGGCTTTCGATGCCGGCGGGCACGGGCACGGCGGCTTCGGTGCTGTTGATGATTTCGCGGCTGAGGTTGTCGTTCTTCGGACCGCGGTTGATGATGGCGATCACGCTGAGGTTGGCGGGATTATAGTCGTCGTACATGCGTGCTTCGAAGTGCTTGCTGAACGAGCCGTCGGCCTCGAGCGTCAGGGCCTTGCCCCAGTAGGAGTTGAGCAGTTCGCGGATCACGTTGTAGTGGGTGTAGGTCGACGCGGGCAGCTCGCCCTCCTTGTCGTCCCAGAACTTCTGGCTGTCGCTCACCACCTCTTTCTCCATGAGGTAGACCGTGAGGTTGAGGTTCTCGCCTTCGGGCATCACCCCCGGGGCCACGTCGCCCGTGACGTCGATGAGGATTTTGCTGTTGTCCTCGTTCCACGTGGGCACCACGCTGACGGAGGCGAAGGTCGGGCGCTGGAGGGCCGCGTCGTACATGCCGGTGGCCATGCCCGGGTAGGGGATGCCGTAGAGGAAGGGCGTGCCGGCGACGGGGGAGACGTTGTTGAGGTAGTCCGTGCGGTCGATGCTGAGGTTGGGCAGGAAGACCTTCATCGAGTCGCCAGCGCAGAGGCTGAGCATGGCGTAGAGCGCATCGTTCTTGCCCGTCATGAACTGGTCGTCGAGGTGCTGGTTAATGAGCGTCATGCGGTCGGTATAGTTCTGGAAGTCGGCCATGAAGTAGTCGTCGAAGTAGGTCGGGACCATGTAGCTGTTTTCAGAGCCGTAGAATTCGACCGTCGGGCGGAAGACATAGTTCGCAGCCACCTCGGAGGGTACGGCAATGAAGGACACGTCCTTCGTCACGGGGTCGGCCACGGCGTTGCCGTTCACCTTCGTCAGCCGGGCCTGGGCGGCTCCCGAAGCGAGGTAGGTGAGGGGCAGCGTCACGCGCTTGCTTTCGGCGGGCAGGATGGACGAACTGAGTTTCACTTCGTTGCTGGCCGATGCTTCGCCCTGTACTGTGGTCATCTCCAGGCTGCTGATGGGGTTGGAGCCCCGGTTGGTGATGGTGAAGATGGCTGCGGAGGCTTCGCCCTTCTTGCCGATGTGCTCGTAGCGGAGGTCGTCGACGGCGGCGAGGTCGTGGAACTGTCCCTTCGTGTCGTGGACCACGAGCATGATGGCCATGGTGCCGAGCGACTTGAGGTCGTGCCAGATTTCCTTCCCCTGGGTGTCGGTTTCGCCGCTGTAGAGGAAGCAGCTGTTGTCCACGTCCTGGGGGTAGAACTTGGGGATGCAGCAGAGGTTGGCCTTGAGGTCGGTGTAGTAGCCCACCACGAGTTCGTCCACGTCGGGGATGGTGAAGCCCTCGAGGAGGTTCAGCTCGTTCCAGCCAAAGGCCACCATGCCTTCGCCCGAGGCGATGTTTTCGCCGTCGAAGGAGGTGCGGACGAACATCTCGAGTTCGCCCTTCTCGTCCTGCTCGTCCCAGCCGATGCGCAGCGACTTCACTTCGCCGCCAATGTAGTCCTTGAACATGTCGCGGGTGAGCTTCACGGCCACGCCGACACGGCAGTCCGTCGATTGCGACAGGCCGTCCCAGGGGTAGATGTAGTCGGAGTACTTGCAGTGGCCGAGATAGATTTTGCCTTCCGAGGAGTCGGAAGCGCGGACCACGGGAGCCGCTGCCGCAGCGGGTTGAGGCAGGCTGTTCTGCCAGACGTGCTGGGCCCGGGCCACGCCGACGGCGCAGAGCAGGAAGAGCACGAAGGAGAGGGTTTGGGTGTAATAGTTCTTCATAAGCTGTTGGTTGTATGGTGTTTGTAAATTCTTGGCGTACAGACTGGATTTTTGCCCTGGCCTTTGGCGGCGAAGATAGCGGTTTTCGGAATGTCGGGCCAAGAAATTACCGTTTTTCTTCCCCTTTCTACCTATTTATAATGATGAAACGGCCGCAAACGGGGCGGATTTCCCCTTTTACGTCTTCTGTGTTCAACGTGAGGCCCCCAGGGCTGGCCT
>CALZMA010000061.1 GCA_945788445.1 uncultured Bacteroidales bacterium
ACCTTATCACCTCGCAACCTTAAACCTCATTACCTGTGCGAAGCGCATTCACCTCTATCAAAAACTGCGGGTCGACGGGTTTGACCCCTTCTGCTTCGCAGGCTTGTGCAACGGATTGGGTGAATGTTTGCTTGCAGGCCACTACTTGCGCGTTGAGGGCTGTTTGCCGGGCCACAAAATCTTCCAAGCCGATTTCTCCCCGGCTGTTCTTCAGCTGGAGTTCGCGTTGCTGCTTCAAGAGACCTTCGGTTTCCTGCTGCCAGCGCGCCTGTTCGGTTTGCGCTATGGCGGCCACCCTTTCGTAGGCCTCGCGGTGGTCCACAATGCCGCGCGCCTCGACGTAGAGCTGTTCGAGGAGCGTGCGGCCCGTGAGCTCACACTGCGCTTCGGACTGGAGCGGTGAGGTGCGCATCATGCGGCGGAGCAACAGGCCGGGGTAGGGCGCGGACATCCGCACACAGACGCCGCCTTGCAAGACTTCTATTTCGCCCGAAAGGACAGCACCGTCGTAGGTGGTGGAAAGAGGAATTTTTTTCATGGCAGAGGGGAAAATATGTTTTTTCGCCACAAAAGTAAGCAGGCTTTTCCTACAAAATGGCCTTTCTTTCCCCTTTTTTCTTTTTTTATCCCTACAAGATGAACACACACACCCAAAATTTCCTATCTTAGCCTCGCAAACCCAAGCCGAGGCAGGGCGGGGGAGGACTTCCTCCGTGTTCCCCCGCCTGGCCCCGTTCCGGCAAAGGCAAGCCCTTTGGCCCCGCAACATGGTACACGCTGCGATGCGGCGGGGTGTACTCAAACCTTAATATCTTGTAGTCACATGAAAGCAAACCCGAAATACTATTGCATTATTTTGGCTGGAGGAGCCGGGCGACGCCTGTGGCCCGCCAGTACGAAAGAGATGCCCAAACAGTTCCTCGACTTCTTCGGAACGGGGAAATCGCTCTTGCAACAGACCGTGAGCCGCTTCCTGCGCTTCATGGAACTCGACCATATCTTCATCTCCACTTTCGAGGAGTATGTGCCCTTCGTGCGCGAACAGGTGCCCGACCTCCCCGTGGAGAACATCCTGCCCGAACCCGTGCAGCTCAACACGGCCCCGGCCGCCATCTGGTGTACGTGGCACGCGGTGCTCGCCGACCCTGCCGCCTGCGTGGTGGTGACGCCCGCCGACCAACTCGTGCAGAACGAACAGCGCTTCCAGCAGCAAATCCTGGAGGGCCTGAATTACGTGGACACGCACGATGAGTTTCTCGCCATGGGCGTGAAGCCCACTGTGCCGAACCCTGCCTACGGCTACATCCAGATGGGACAGGAAATGGACACGAAGCGCTTCTTCAGCGTGCAGTCGTTCAGCGAGAAACCCGAAATGGACTATGCCAAGATGTTCCTCGCCAGCGGGGAATTTCTCTGGAACACGGGTATCTTCCTCTGGAGAGGCAGCACCATGGGTACGCGGCTCTCGCAGGCTGCGGGCCGGCAGGACCTGCCCGTGGAGACGGTGGCGCGCCAGATGGTGACCATTGCGGAGGAAATGGCCTATGTGAGGGCCTGCTTCACGGACAATGTGCCCCACCAGCTCGACCTCTTCATCCTCGAAACCTGCAAGAACGTGGCGGTGCAAGTCTGCGACTTCGGCTGGGCCGACATAGGCTGCTGGCCCGAACTCCACGACGTGATGCAGCAAGACGTGGACGGGAACGCCCTCAGCGGTAAGGCCCGCGTGCTCTTCAGCGGTTCGCAGAACTGCACGGTGAGGCTGCCCGAGGGCATGAAGGCCGTGGTGGCCGGACTCGACGGCTACCTCGTTACGCTCGAGGGAAATGCCCTGCTCATCTGTCCGAACGACCGGCCGGATGCCGTGCGCCGACTCATCACGGAGGCGCAGGTGAACCTTTAGGACCAAGCGGAAATCCGGCACGGCCCTGTGCTGAAATCACTCTGGCGGACGCCTTTCAATGCCTTGGAAAGCGTCCGCTTCAACGCTCAACGAACTTTCGTGCAAGTGAGAGCAGAAGCCAAGCTTGCTTGGATTATGCCGAACGCAGCCGAAAGTCTCAAAAAATATTTCCAATGAAACAAAAACTAACCGTGGTGAAGGTGGGCGGCAAGATTGTGGAAACGCCCCATTCGCTCGAACTCCTCCTGCAGGGCTTTGCCCGGCTCGACGGGCCGAAGGTGCTCGTACACGGGGGAGGACGCACCGCCACCGACATGGCCACAAGGCTTGGCATAGAAACCCACATGGTGGAAGGCCGCCGCATCACCGATGAGGCCATGTTGCGCGTGGTGAGTATGGTCTACGGCGGACTGGTCAACAAGAACGTGGTGGCCCGGCTGCAGGCTGCGGGCGTGAACGCGCTCGGACTGACGGGCGCGGACATGGACATCATCCGCTCCCACCGCCGCCCCGTTCGCGACGGCATTGACTTCGGCTTCGTGGGCGACGTGGACCGCGTGGATGCCGACCGCTTGGCCCTGCTGCTCGAGAGCGGCGTGGTGCCCGTGGTGGCCCCACTGACCCACGACGGCCAGGGCAACCTGCTCAACACCAATGCCGACACGATGGCGGGCGAAGTGGCCAAGGCCCTGGCGCAGCATTTCGACGTGACCCTCGTCTATTGCTTCGAGCACAACGGCGTGCTGGCGCAGGCCGACGACGAGAAGAGCGTGATTCCCCTCATCACCCCCGAAATCTTCCAACGCCTCAAGGCTGAGGGCGTGGTGAGCGGAGGCATGTTGCCCAAGCTCGAGAACTGCCTCGCTGCCGTGGAAGCCGGCGTGGGCCGCGTGGTGATTACGCGGGCCGATGCCCTCGGCAATGGCTGCGGCACCCGCATTGCCCTGGCCTAACTCCCCCGGACCTTTCTACCACACAAATTCTATTCTTCTTATTCTCCCACCAATGAACCAATATGAGATAATGGCGCCCGTGGGGTCGCGCGAAGCCTTGGCGGCAGCGCTGAAAGCCGGAGCCGACTCTATCTACTTCGGCATCGAAGCCCTCAACATGCGTGCCCACAGCGCCAGCCGTTTCACCATCGATGACCTCCACGACATTGCACGCCAGTGTAGCGCGCAGGGCGTGAAGTCGTACCTGACGGTGAACACCATTATCTACGACCAGGACATCGAACTCATGCGCCGCATCTGCGACGCCGCGAAGGCTGCGGGCATCTCGGCCGTCATCGCCTCGGACGTGGCCGTGATGGGCTATTGCAACCGGATTGGCCAGGAAGTTCACCTTTCTACCCAGCTCAACATCTCCAACTGCGAGGCACTCCGCTTCTACGCCCAGTTTGCCGACGTGGTGGTGCTGGCCCGCGAGCTCAACCTCGAGCAGGTGGCGCACATCAGCGAGTTTATCGAGCGCGAACACATCTGCGGCCCTTCGGGCGAGACGCTGCGCATCGAAATGTTCTGCCACGGCGCGCTCTGCATGGCGGTGAGCGGCAAGTGCTACCTCTCCTTGGACAACCTTGGCCGCTCGGCCAACCGCGGTGAATGTATGCAGGTGTGCCGCCGCAGCTACACCGTGACCGACCGCGAAACCGGCGTGGAACTCGACGTGGACAACAAGTACATCATGAGCCCGAAGGACCTCAAGACCATCGGCTTCATAGACCGCATGATGGCAGCGGGCGTGAGGGTGTTCAAGATTGAAGGCCGCGCCCGCAGTGCCGAGTATGTCTACACCGTGGTGCGCTGCTACAAGGAGGCCATCGAGGCCGTGCAGCAGGGCACTTTCAGCGAGGAAAAGGTGGCCGACTGGAACACCCGCCTCGCCACCGTGTTCAACCGCGGCTTCTGGGACGGCTACTACCTCGGCCAGCGCCTCGGCGAATGGAGCAAGGTGTACGGTTCGAGCGCCACGGAAAAGAAACAGTATGTGGGCAAAGGCATGAAGTACTTCTCCCGCCTCGGCGTGGGTGAGTTCTACATCGAAGCGGGCGAGTTCGGCGTGGGCGACAAGCTCCTCATCGTCGGTCCCACCACGGGCGCGCTCTATGTGGAGGCTACGGACATCCACGGCGACAACGGTCCCGTGGAACGTGCCCGCAAGGGCATGCGCGTGGCCATCCCCGTGCCGGAAAAGGTGCGCCCTTCAGACAAACTTTATCTTATACAAAAGAACAAATAACGCTTGGCGCGCAGGGCTTCAGTAAGGTTATGAGTTATGAGGCCATGAGGTGACAAAGTCACTCTTGAACAACAGCCTTTTGCCCGTAATGTTGTGACATCAATCATGTAGCCCGGGCGCAGCGCATCCATCACAATGAAACTCCTCTTCGACTTTGGCGGGGTGCTCGTAGACCTCGACAAGCAGCGCTGCATAGACAGCTTTGCCCGCCTCGGCTTCGACATCCGTCCCTTCCTCGGCACCTACCGCCAGGCAGGGCCCTTCTCGCTGCTCGAACGCGGCGAAATCAGTGTGCCCGAGTTTTGCAACGAACTCCGCCGCCTCGGCTGCCAGGCCGAAACCGATGCGGAAATCGTCAGGGCGTGGGAAGACTACCTGACCGAGGTGCCCACCGAACGACTCGACATGTTGCTCAAAATCAAGCAGCACTATTCGGTGAACTGCCTGAGCAACACGAACGAAATACATTGGCACCAAGCCGAAGCTGACTTCTTCCAATACAAGGGCCACGGTGTCGGGGACTTCTTCGACCACGTGTTCCTCTCCTGCCGCCTCGGGCTCGAAAAGCCCGCGCCCGAACTCTACGCAAAAGTGGTGGAAGGGCTCGGCGTGCCGGCCCATGAGGTGCTCTTCTTCGACGACAGCGAGGTGAACTGCGAGGCTGCACGTGCGTGCGGACTGCAGGCCCTGCTCGCTCCCGCCGACAGTAAATGGTTCCACTATTTCGACGAAAATGGCAAACTTCACCTTCCATAGATTCCACTCCGCAGCCCACGCCGACCAGACGGAAAACGGCTACTGCGCCGCAGTGGGCTTCTTCGACGGGGTCCACCAGGGACACCGCTACCTCATTGACCAAGTGAAGGCTGAGGCCCGGAAGCGCGGGCTCCAGCCGATTGTCGTGACCTTCGAGGAACATCCGCGCCTCGCGCTCTCGCCCACCCGCTATTGGCCCGAACTCCTCACGACCAACGAGGAGAAACTCCGCCTGCTTGCGGAGACGGGACTGGCCGGAGCGGCCATGCTTCACTTCGACCATGCCATGTCCACGCTCACTTCGCGCGAGTTTATGGAGTATATCCTCCGCGACGAACTCGGCGTGCGCTGCCTCCTTGTGGGCTACGACCACCACTTCGGCTCCGACCTCTCCGCGGGTTTCAGGGAGTACGTGGTGCAGGGCCGTGCGCTGGGCATGGAAGTGCTGCGCCAGTTGCCCTACGATGCCGCCGACATCCGCGTGAGTTCCTCCGCCACCCGCCGCTTCCTGACGGGCGGCAACGTGGAGATGGCCCGCGCCTGCCTCGGCCGGCCCTATCTGCTGGAAGGCACCGTGGTGGAAGGCCACCGGGCGGGTACGCTCATGGGCTATCCCACGGCCAACCTGCGCCCCGACTGCGAGGAGCAGCTCGTGCCCGGCCGCGGTGTCTATGCCGTGAAGGCCGAGGTGGACGGCTTCAGCTACATGGCCATGGTGAACATCGGCTGGCGACCCACCCTCGACAACGGGGCGGACCAGACCATCGAGGCCCATCTGCTCGACTACGAGGGCGGAGACATGTATGGCAAACACCTTCGCCTCCACTTCCTCCGCCGCGTGCGCGACGAACACCGCTTCGGCAGCATTGAAGAACTCCAGGCCCAACTTGCACTCGACGCTGACCGCGTGCGTGCCATTTTTGCAGAACGATGAGAGCCTGTGCTGCCTTCCTCCTCTTGCTGCTCGCCCAGATTGTGGCGGGGGCCCTGGGCGTGCTGACCACCCACTGGCCGCTCATCCAGGCAGGACAGCCCGTGGCCGGCCTCGTGCCCGATGCGGTCAACTTTGGCATTGCCCTGCTGGGCTGCGAGAGTGTGCTGGCCTTGGGCCTTTGGCTCTGGACGCGCCGCGATGCCCCCTTGAAGTGCTGGACCTCGCGGCCCTTCCGGCCTGCCCTGGAGTTTGCCGCAGCACTCGCCGTGACCTTGGGCCTGAATGTTTTCTTCTCGTGGTTGGCCGAAACCTACGGTTGGGACGACGGCGGGGCGGGTGTGCTCTTCGAGCAGATGCGCGGGAGTGCCCCCTGCTGGCTGTTGCTCTGCGTGGTCGGTCCGCTGTGCGAGGAACTCGTGATGCGCTCTTGCGTGCTCCGCACCTTTGTGGAGCGCGGTCTGCCTGTGTGGCTCTCCGTGGGACTTTCGGCCTTGCTCTT
>CALZMA010000062.1 GCA_945788445.1 uncultured Bacteroidales bacterium
TTATGCGTCATAATGTCGAGCACGCGGCGGTCGGTCTCGTTCATGGCTTCGGCACCGATGCTGACGAGGTTGCGGATGCTCTGGTCCACATCGTCGTCGATGATGCCTTCCACACTGCTCACGCAGTTGCCCTGCATGGCCAGCATGGCAGAGAGGACGGCGGTGCTGACACCCGAAGTTAGCTTCAGGGCACAGCTGGGCTTGGCACCGTCGCAAATCATGCCCGTGAGGTTGGCTATCATGTTCTTCACGGCGTAGCTCGTCTGTTCGAAGGTGCCGCCCATGAGGTACGTGATGCCGCAGCTCGAACCCGTCGAGGCCACCACGCAGCCGCAGAGAGCGGAAAGGGTGCCGAGGTTCAGCTTGATGTAGATGGCCGTGAGGTGGGAGAGCATGAGGGCGCGGGTCATTTCTTCGTCGGTGTTGTGGTTCTCCTCGGCGAAGACCACCACGGGGTTGGTGGCGCAGATGCCCTGGTTGCCCGAACCGGAGTTGCTCATCACGGGTATCATGGCGCCGGCCATGCGGGCATCGCAGGCACAGGAGGTGGAGGAGAGGATGTGGGAGAAAATGTTGTCGCCCATGATGCCGCGGCCCAGGGGACGCGAGAGTGCCTTGCCCAGGCTGTGCCCGTAGTTGCCCTTGAGCGAACGTTCGGCTGCGGCCTCGTTGAGGCGGCGGGCCTCGTTGATGAAGGAGATTTCTTCGAGAGGCATTGTGGTGGCATACTCCCAGACCTTGCGGAGCGTGAGCGTGTGGCGGAGGGCCTCCATGCACTGGGCACAGTCGTCCTCGCCGCTGCCTTCGCTGCTGTGCTGCTGGTCGAGGAGTACTTCCCCGTCGTGGGCGAGGTAGCAGAAGTGGGTGTGCTGGCCCGCGATGGCTGCCGAGGCGGTGTGGCCGTCGGCAGAGCTGACGCGTACGTCCACGTAGAGTTTGCTGGGGGCATCCTCCGCGAGCGATATGTCGATGCAGCCGCGGTCGATGTACTGCTTGCCCTGTTCGACGGCTTCGGGGGTGACACCCGCGAGGCATTCGAGTCCTTGCTCGGGACGGCCGATGAGTGCGCCGAGGGCGATGGCGATGGGGAGGCCCACCATGCCGGTGCCGGGGATGCCTACGCCCATGGCGTTTTTCAGCACGTTGGCACTGAGGCGGACTTCGATGCGCTCGGGAAGGCTGCCCAGAAGCTGGGTGGCACGGCTCACGGCGAGGGCCACGCAGATGGGTTCGGTGCAACCGATGGCGGGAACAACCCAGTGGTGTACGAGGGTGGTGATTTGCTGTTTTTCAGTAGGGGTTAACATTTTTAGGAATTAGGAATTAGGAGTGAGGAATTAGGAATTAGGAATTAGGAGTGAGGAATTAGGAATTAGGAATGAGGATTTGTTCCGCATTCCGTCGGCGTAGCCCAATTCCTAATTCCTCATTCCTCATTCCTCATTGGTCATACGGAATTCTCGGGGCGTGCAGCTGTAGACGCGGGCAAAGGCGAGGTAGAAGGCCTGGCGGGAGGCAAAGCCCGAGAGCAAGCCGATTTCTTCGGCACTGAGGTGGGCACTCTTGGGCGAACGCAACATCTTGCAGGCATCGCGCAGCCGGAGGCCATTGACGAGTGCGGCGTAGTTTTTCCCCGTGCAGACGGCCACCGCGGCAGAGATGTAGCGCGTGTTGGTCTGGAGGTCACGGGCGAGCTGCGCGGCCGTGTACTTGGGGTCGCGGTAGAGCTTCTCCTTGGTGAGCTTTTCCAAAAGGCGCACGTAGAGGGCGTAGGCTCTGTCGGCCTTGAGCCGCGAGCGGTAGGCGGGCTCCGATGCGGGAGACTGGGGGGCAGGAGACTGGGTCATCGGGGAGGAAACGGGGCTGCGGGAGTATGGTTTCGAAAAAGAAAGAGAGGCAGGGGAAAGGCAGGCAATGCCTCTCCCCCGCCTAAAGAAAAGGGGGTTAGCGGGTCAGGGCGCTGTAGTCGCGGCTGTAGCGGAGCATCTGCTGGTCGTAGGGCTCGGTGTAGTCGAGGGTCACGCCGGTGATGGTTCCGTCGGCTGCGCGCTCGGCACGGTAGACGGGGTTTATGAAGCCCTTGTAGGGAGAGAGGTGGAGGCGCTCGTAGCGGGCGAGGACTTCGCGGTGGAGTTCGGGGTCAATCTTCACGCCGTAGTCCTCGACGAGGCGGCGGGCAGCTTCGTAGTCGCCCTCACTCTTGATGCGCTGCACCTCGGCGAGGAGCTGTCCGAAGAGGTTGCGCAGGGCTTCGTAGTCGTTGATTTTCACGTAAGTCTTGCCCTTCTTCTTCACGAGTTCCACCACCTTGCGGTCCTTGCCGTGCTCATAGGCCCAGCGGGCAATGATGGCGCGGTTGCGCATGTGGGCCTCCTCGATGGTCGAGCCGGGCTTGATGCGCACGAGCTGGGTCATGAGTCCGTTGAGCATGTAGGTGTAGTACTGGCTCTTGTAGGCTTCGAGGTTGGGCGTGAGACCGAGTTCCACGAGCTTCGCGTCGGCCACGTAGTAGAGTCCGAAGAGGTCGGCGCGGGCCTCCTCGATGGTCGAGCCGTAGGCCTTGAGCGTGTCGGGGTCGGTGCCCGGGAGGAGTTTGCCGCTGCCGTGGCCGAGACATTCGTGGAGGTCGGTGTGGAGGTCGTCGCAGGCATCGCCGTAGGTCTCGATGAGCTTGCGCGTGGCATCGTCGATGACAAACTCGCGGTCCATGCCGTTGCCGTGGGCCGCCTTGTTGTAGGCATCCGTGAGGTTGCCGATGGTCACGCTCTTCGAGCCGTGTTCGCGGCGAACCCAGTCGGAGTTGGGCAGGTTGATGCCGATGGCGGTGGAGGGATAGAGGTCGCCGCCGAGGATGGCTGCGGTGATGACTTTGGCCGAAACGCCCTTCACCTTTTCCTTCTTGAACTGCGGGGCTACGGGCGAATGGTCTTCAAACCACTGAGCGTCGGCAGCGAGCTTGCGGGTGCGCTCCGTGGCCACGAGGTCCTTGAAGTTCACGATGGCCTCCCACGAGGCTTTCATGCCCAAGGGGTCGCCGTAGCTTTCGGTGAAGTAGCAGACGAAGTCCACGAGGCTCTCCGTGTCGCGCAGCCAGTGGATGGCATACTCGTCGAAGGTGCGGAGGTCGCCCGTGCGGTAGACTTCGACCAGGAGGTCGATGACCTTCTGCTGCTCGGGGCTGTCGGCAAAGGGACGGGCCTTCAGGAGGTTCTCCACAATGTGCTCCAAGGCTTCGCCGTAGAGGCCACCCACACGCCAGACGCGCTCGGTGAGCTGGCCGAACTCGTCGCGCTCCACGCGGGAGTTCATGCCCATCATGACGGGACGCGGGTCGGCCGCGGGCTTGCGTTCGGCATAGAACTGCTCGGCCTCGGCCTGGGTGATGCCCGGGGCGTAGTAGTTGCAGGCAGAGGTGAGGATGAGGTCCTCGCCGTCCTTCTGGTTCACACGCATGGCCATCACCTTCGGGTCGAAGATGACGGGTTCGAGCTCGTCGGCCAACTGGTCCACGCTCTGGCCGGCGGCAAGGGGCAGCTTGGCGGCAGGCACGCGGTGGAGGGCCGCACGGAAGTCGGCGGCGGAGAAGCCCGGCTCGAATTTCTCGCAGCCGTAGTGGTGGTGGATGCCCGAGGAGAACCAGACGCGCTTGAGGTAGGTGGAGAGGGCGCGGAAGAAGTCGCTGCCCCGGTCGCCGTCGTAGTCGGTGTAGAGAGCCTCGAGGGTCTGGCGGATGCGCAGGTTGTAGCGGCCGTTCTGGTCGAAGAGGATGTCGCGGCCCCAGAGGGCGGCTTCGGACAGGTAGTAGATGAAGGTCTTCTGCTTCAGCGTGAGCTGTTCAAAACCTTCCACCTTGTAGCGGAGCATCTGTATGTCGGCAAACTGCTCGTCGGTGTATTTGAAACTTTGGGCGGCAGTGACTGTGGCTGCCGGTTCTGCTTTCTGGGCGCTGGCGGAGGTAAATCCGCAGAAGGATGCGCTGGCTATCATCATAGCGGCAAGGGGGTGTTTCATTATGCTGGAATATTTGTTGGTTTTTTGGGTAAAAGGGCCTATGGGCAGGGAAAAGGGGGAATGCTACGCCATCTTTTCCATGTGGTAGCCCAAGGCTTTGAGCCGTACGGCCATGCCCATGAGGTAGAGCTGGTGCATGGCCTCCACGGTGGCGCGGTAGGCTTCGGGTGTGCCGGGTTCGACGGACGAACGGCGCAGGTAACTGAGGGCGCGGGTGGCCATGCGGCCCACGAGGTCGGAGGTACGGGCCTGCTCGTCGGGAGAGAGGCGGAGGACATCCTCGAGGATGTATTCGTCCATGCAGTCGAAGCCGCGCACGTCGCGCAGTTCGGCGTAGAGGTTGGGACGTGCGTTCCAGTGTTCCCAGTCGGTATCCCAGAGTTGTGCAAGGGCAAGGCCGAGGAACATGGGCCAGCCCAGAGCCACGGTGGGGTAGGCGTTCCATTCGCGCACACCGTCGGGCAGGTAGGCTTCGCAGATTTCGTTCCATTTCTCTTCTACATCGGGGCACTCGGGGAGGCGCTGGTCTACAGCACCCCGGCCGACGAGGTAGGCATGGAGGTCTTCACGGAGGGTGGGTGTGGTAGTCAAGGAGTTTGTTTCAATTAGGAATTAGGAATTAGGAATTTGAAGGCGCGCAAAATAACAAAATATTTTCCATACCTGCCCACTTCTAACTCCTAATTCATAATTCGTAACTCCTAATTCCTAATTCATAACTCCTAACTCCTAATTCCTAATTGAAATAAAACTCCTATCTTCGCAGCTCAATCTACAAAAAGCTCATTATCCATGTCTTCAACAATCTGTGCCGTGGCCACTCCCTCGGGAGGGGCATTGGGCATCGTTCGTGTGTCGGGGCCGCAGGCCATCGAGGCAACGGCTGCCATTTTCCAAGGAATGGGGAGCAAGGCGCTCTCTGAAAAGCGGAGCGGGACGCTCTCGTTCGGACGCATCGTGGACCCGCAGAACGGGGAAACGGTCGACGAGGTGCTGGTCAGCCTGTTTCGCGCACCCCACTCCTATACGGGCGAGGACAGTACGGAGATTTCCTGCCACGGTTCGGGCTACATCCTCCACCGCGTGGTGGAACTGCTCCTGGCGCAGGGCTGCGAAACGGCACGCCCCGGGGAGTTCACGCAGCGGGCTTTCCTCAACGGGAAAATGGACCTCAGCCAGGCCGAAGCCGTGGCCGACCTCATCGCCTCTACCACCGCGGCCAACCACCGCATGGCCATGAACCAGATGCGCGGCCACTACAGCACCATGCTCCGCGAACTGCGCGACAAACTGCTCCACATCACGGCACTCATGGAACTCGAACTGGACTTCTCCGACCACGAGGACCTGGAGTTTGCCGACCGTTCGGAACTGCTCCAGCTGGCCTCCGACGCCCTGGGCCGCATCGACCGGCTACGCCAGTCGTTCCGCCTGGGCAATGCCCTGAAGCGTGGCGTGCCCGTGGCGATTGTGGGCGAAACGAATGCGGGTAAGTCCACCCTGCTCAACGCGCTGGTGGGCGAGGAACGGGCCTTGGTGAGCGATGTGCACGGCACCACCCGCGACACCGTGGAGGAAACCGTCAGTCTGGGCGACACCCTGCTGCGCTTCATAGACACGGCGGGCATCCGCGCCACGGACGACACGGTGGAACGCATGGGCATCGAACGCACTTTTTCCAAAATCGACGAGGCCGAACTGGTGCTCTGGCTCCTCGATGCCACCCGGTGGGAGGCGCAGTGGGAAGCGCTGGCCCCGCGCATCGTGCCGCTCTGCGGGGAGGGCAAACGCCTGGTAGTCATTCTCAACAAAACGGACCGCCTCCCCGCCGCCGAACTTCCCGCACTCCAAGCGGCCGTAGAGCAAACCCTCCCCGCCGCCCTGCAAGCTCACCACAAAATCTTCTGCCCCTTCTGTGCCCAGCGTGCCGAGTCGGTCAGCCGCCTCCGCACCTTCCTGTCCGGCCAGCTCGAGGCCTACAAGGCCGCCGGCGGAGAAACCGATGTGGTGGTGAGCAACCTCCGCCACTACGAAGCCCTCACCCGCGCCTCCGAAAGCCTCAACCGAGTCATCGACGGCCTCCACGCCCAGCTCTCCGGCGACTTCGTGAGCCAAGACCTCCGCGAAACCATCCACCACCTCAGCGACATCATTGGCGAAGTTACCCCCGACTCCGTGCTCCACACCATATTCAGGGAGTTCTGCGTGGG
>CALZMA010000063.1 GCA_945788445.1 uncultured Bacteroidales bacterium
ATCTTGCTGCTGCGGCGCTGGCGCGAATTGCCCTTGCCGCTTTCGTGGTGGGCATTGCCTGCCGAGGCCGAGGGACCGGCCTGCTGCTGCGCGTGGGGGTCGGGCCGGCGGTTCGTGAAGGTGCGGCCCGAGAAGAAGCTGCGGCCGAAGAGGGCTTGGAAGAGCATGTTGGCAAAGCCCAGTACCAAGAATATGCCTCCGAATATGATGATGAATAAACATCCTAAGAGTCCGTTCATAAAAGCTTGATGGGATTGGGTCCCGCCCTGCGGGTGCTGGGGCTGGGGGACGGATGGGTTAAAAAGCGGGAGAAAGCGGGTTTACTCTTCCTCTACAACTTTCGTGCCAATGATGTTTGTGACCACCGACATCATGATATAAAAAAGTATAACTACGGCAAAGCCCAACCAGCGGAAGGCCACGAGGAGCGGGAGGCTGCAAAGGATGAAGACATAGCGGAGGATGTTTCCCTTGAACTGGAAGTTCTTGAACTTGAGGGCAAACATGGGGATTTCGGCCACGAGTATCCAGCAGGAGAGGAAGATGCCGGGAACGATGACGTAGAGCAGCCACGTCTGGGCATAGATTCCCTCCTTCACCAAGGAGAGCGCCAGGGACGACCAGAAGAGGGCGTTGGCCGGCGTGGGGAGTCCGACAAACGAAGTGGCCTGCCGCTCGTCGATGTTGAACTTCGCCAGGCGCAGGGCCGAGAAGGCGGCAATGAGGAAGGCGAGGTAGGGAATGTACTCCAGCTCGGCAATGCCGCTCAGGGGGCAGCTGGCGTGGATGTTGGCCGGGTCGACAATCTCCTGCAGCAGCGAGAAGACCACTGCGGCGGGGGCGAAGCCGAAGGTGATGTCGTCGGCGAGCGAGTCGAGTTCCTTGCCGATGGGCGAGGAGACCTTGAGCAGGCGTGCGGCGAAACCGTCGAAGAAGTCGAAGACGGCGCCGAGCACTATGAGGAGGAATGCCCACAGAAATTCGTGCTGGAGGGCTGCAAGTGTGGCAGCGCAACCCGAAAGCAGGTTGCAGCAGGTGATGGTGTTGGGGATATGTTTCTTGAAGGCCATTTGTTTTTTCATTGAGGGGTTTCTTGCCGGTGCCTGCCGTCCGGCGGGGAGGCAAAGGAAAGGGCGGCCTCGTGAGTTGGGCCGCCCGGATGTATGCTTTAGGTTATGCTTCAGGTTGTTTCGGTCCTTCGGGCAGGAGGGCCACCACGGTTTGGTTGCCCACCGTGGTCTGTCCCATCTTCACCTTCACTTCCGAACCGAGGGGGAGGTAGACATCGACGCGCGAGCCGAACTTGATGAAGCCCATGTGCTCGTCGATGCAGCATTCCTCGTTCTCGCGGGCATAGGTGACGATGCGGCGCGCCACGGCACCGGCCACTTGGCGCACGAGTATGTCGTGGCCTTCGGGCGTTTCGATGACGACCGTAGAACGTTCGTTTTCGGTGCTGGCCTTGGGGAGCCAGGCCTTGTGGAAGTTACCGTTGTGGTGGCGGACCATCTTCACCACGCCCTCCACGGGGAACCAGTTGGCGTGGACGTTGGTGATGGACATGAAGATGGAGACCATGAGACGGCGGTCGTGGAAGTACTCGTTTTCCTCCACTTCTTCAATCACGACGACCTTGCCGTCGGCAGCGGCCACCACGGTGCGTTCCACGTCGCCCTGGAACTGGCGGAGCGGACAGCGGAAGAAGTTCACCGCGATGCCGTAGAGCACCACGCAGATGGCTGCCACCACGTAGACGGGCAGCAGACAGATGTCCTTGAGGAGGAAATAAAGAACCGCATTGACAGCGATGATAGCCAAAAGGCTATTCCGGAGGATGTCGTTGCCCTCGCTATGCAAGCGTATCTTCTTGATTTTGCGTTTTCTGACCATTAGTTAGCGTAAAAGGGCATTGTGTCCCAAAGGACAGGCCACCAAACGGCGCTCTCGAAGCGCGGAGAAAAGGTGCCGCGACGGCTGGAAGCCAAATGCCAGGAGCAGTAAAAGGAGGTTTTAGTAGATTTGGGGGCAAAAGTATAAAAAAAACTTCTTTTGGGCGCTTTTTGCACGGTAAATTAAGCAACAGGCGGTGCAAATGGAAAAACATACGGCTACGTTTCCGCGTTTTGCACCGTTTTCCGCTACTCTTCCGCGGCTTCCTTTGCCAGCACGCTTTCGAGTTCCTCGGCCGAGAGGCGCAGGCGGAAGCTGCCTTTTTCGGCTATGGAGATGCCGCCCGTCTCTTCCGAGACCACGATGGCCAGGCAGTCGCTCTTTTGCGAAATGCCCAGGGCGGCGCGGTGGCGGAGGCCGAGGGACTTGGGGATGTCGGTGTCGTGGGAGATGGGGAGGATGCAGCCGGCTGCCTTGATGCGCTTGTGGGAGATAATCATGGCACCGTCGTGGAGCGGACTGTTCTTGAAGAAGATGTTCTCGATGAGGCGTTGGGTGACATTGGCGTTGATGATGTCGCCCGAATTGATGATTTCGCTCAGTCCCACGTGGCGTTCCATCACAATCAGCGCGCCCACTTTCTGCTTGCTCATGCTCATGCAGGCCATCACGATGGGCATGATGTCCTCGCGGTGGGCCTTGTCCTTGTCCTTTTTCCCGCGGAAGAGCTGCACCATGAAGTTCACGCCCGGGCGGGAACCGATGGTGGAGAAGAAGTGGCGGATTTCTTCCTGGAAGAGGATAATCAGGGCGAGCGAGCCCACGTTCACCAGCTTGTCGAGGATGCCGCCGAGCAGCCGCATCTCGAAAATCTGCGACACGAATATCCACACCACAATGAAGATGATGATGCCGCCGAATATGTTGGCCGAACTGCTCTCCTTCATCAGCCGGTAGATATAGTAGAGAAGGAGGGCCACAAGCAGGATGTCGACAACGTCTTTCAGACCGAAGGAAATCATTGGGCAAACGATTTGAGCTTTAGATACATTTTCTTGGCCTCGACCGCGGGGGCCACGTCGTGGACACGCAGGATGTGCGCGCCCTTGAGCAGGGCAACGGTGTTGAGCACCGTGGTGCCGTTGAGGGCCGTCTGGGGTGTGCCGCCCACGAGCTTGTAGATCATGGACTTGCGCGAGATGCCGACGAGCAGGGGGCAGCCCAGCTCGTGGAAGTCCTCGAGGTGCTCCATGAGTTCGTAGTTGTGGTCCAAGGTCTTGCCGAAACCGAAGCCCGGGTCCACGACCACGTCGGCCACGCCCATCTGGTGGAGCAGGTCGACGCGCTCGGCCAGGTGTACCATCACCTCGCGGCGCACGTTGTCGTAGTGGGGTGCCTGCTGCATGGTGCGGGGCACGCCCTGTATGTGCATCAGCACGTAGGGCACGTGGAGGCGCGCCACGGTGCGGAACATCTGGCGGTCCATATCGCCGCCCGAGATGTCGTTGACGATGTCCGCGCCTTCTTCTTCCACGGCCATGCGGGCCACGCTGGCCCGGAAGGTGTCGACCGACACGGGCACTTCGGGAAACTCCCGGCGCACCACGCGCAGGCCGCGGCGCAGGCGTTCCATCTCCTCTTCCTCGCTCACGTCGTCGGCACCGGGGCGCGTGGAATAGGCACCCACGTCGATCATGTCGGCGCCCTCGTCCATCAGCTGGTGGAGGCGGCGGCAGATGTCGTCTTCCGCTTCGGTGCGTGAATCGGAGTAGATGGAGTCGGGGGTGATGTTGAGAATGCCCATCACCTGCGGTTCGTGCAGGCTGAGGAGCTGGCCGTGTATGGAGAGGGTGTACATGCTGTGCGGGTTTGTCTGTCTATATATAATAAGGAGTGGGCCGTCAGCCCGGCAACGGTGCGCCGGTGCCGGGCGGCATCGCTGCGCGGACAGTTGCGCGGAAGTGGCGGGAACTCCGTTTTGTCTCGGCAAAAGTAAGTCTTTCTTTTGTTTTGGCCCTCGAAAAAGAGAAAAGACTTACTTTTGCCCATCGTTTAACTTCATTTGTGGAATATGTCACAGTTAGAACAACTCTATAGCCTCTACCGGCAACACCCCGAGGTGACCACCGACTCGCGCCAGGCGGCTCCCGGCAAGCTCTACTTTGCCCTGCGCGGCGAACGCTTCGACGGCAACCGGTTTGCGCTGGCCGCCCTGGAGGCGGGCTGCGAAGCGGCCGTCGTGGACGATGCCTCGCTGCCCTGCGACCCGCGCCTCGTACGCGTGGAGAACGTGCTGGAAACCCTTCAGCAGCTGGCGGCCCTCCACCGCCGCACGCTGGGCACGCCGACCCTGCAAATCACGGGAACGAACGGCAAGACGACGACCAAGGAACTCACCGCCGCCGTGCTCTCGAAGGGGAAGCGCGTGCTGTTTACCCAAGGCAACCTCAACAACCACATCGGCGTGCCCCTCACCCTGCTCCGCCTGCGCGCCGACGACGAGGTGGCCGTGGTGGAAACGGGGGCGAACCACCCCGGGGAGATTGCTTTCCTCAGCGAAATCGTGGCGCCCGACTGCGGCCTCATCACCAACGTGGGCACAGCGCACCTGGCGGGCTTCGGCTCGTTTGAGGGCGTGGTGCAGACGAAGACGGAACTCTACCGCTACCTCGCGGCGCAGCCCAAGGGCCTGGTGTTCCTGCACATCGACAACCCGCACCTCCGCGCGGCGGCCGAAGGACTCGACACGTTTACCTACGGCGCAGCGGGCTCGGGTGCGAAGGTGGAGGGCGAGCTGACGGGCCACGGGGCCTTCCTCGCGTTCCGCTTCCGCGTGGACGGCGGCGAATGGCACGCGGTGCAGACGCAGCTCGTCGGGGCCTACAACCTGGCCAATGCGCTGGCGGCCATCGCGGTGGGCACTTACTTCGGCATTGCCCCGCAGGCGGCCGTGGAGGCGCTCGAGGCGTACCGCCCGACGAACAACCGCAGCCAATGGACGAAGACGGAGCACAACGAACTCATCGTGGACGCTTACAACGCGAACCCCACGAGCATGCATGCCGCGCTCTCGGGTTTTGCAGCCATGGCGCACGCCCGCAAGTGCCTCATTCTGGGCGAAATGCGCGAACTCGGCGAGGCTTCTGCGGCGGAACACGCCAAGGTGGCTGCCGAAGCCGCAAGCGTCGGGGCGGAGGAGGTCTGGCTCGTGGGCGATGCCTTCCGCCCCTTTGCCGCTGAAACGGGTGCCCAATGGTTTGCCGACGTGGAGGCCGTGAAGGCGCACATCGCCGCCCAGCCGCCCCGCGACTGCCTCTTCCTCATCAAGGGCTCCAACGGCACGCGACTGTTCGAACTCCCCCAGCTGCTCTGACGGGACGAGGCAACGGCGCGACCAAAGCCCGGCCTTGCGCTTTCAATCCCTGCTTTTGATTTTTCAACTCCGCCGATTGAAAATCCAATCCCTGGATTTGTTTTTTCAATCGGCGGAGTTGTGGCACCTGTCCCAAGGCTGAACGGTGCTGAAAGGTTTGCAAACCAAACCCTTCAGCCACTTTTGCATTGATTTCCAAGGGCGTACGACGCAAGGCTGAAGGGTTGAAACATTTTTCAGAGGGTCGGTTTCACGTATTATACAGGATGCACACGAGACCGCACGGGCCGTTGTGATGTTCCCCAAGGTCTGCCGACCGCCCGCAAGCACGCCGGTCCGCAGGGCTACGTTTTCTTAAATAATCTTGGGCTATAATAAACTTTAAGGCTGTGGAGGCGCAGCGATGCCGCGCCTTGCACTACCTTTGCCTTCGCAACATGAAAATCCCGCCGTCTATGAAACGATATATCCTTAGCCTGCTGGCCTGCCTGTGCGGCCTCATTGCCCTGGCCCAGACCGACGAACCCGCCATGCGCCGCGAGTTCGACGATGCCTTCATGCACCCCGAAGCAGACAGCCTCGCCGCCGAAAGGCAGCGCAAGGCACCGCGCTTGGCCGACAGCCTCCGCGTGGCTTCGCTGCCCTCCGGTGCGAGCGGACTTTCCATTCCTTTTCTCCCCGCCTCCACTGCCTTATCGCCGGCCGTGCCCTACACCTCGGCCTGGGCCTCCCCGTGGGGCAGTTTCGGCACCGACTATCCCGCCTGGCGGCTCCACGAAGGACTGAACGCGCAGTTCGGCATGAGTGCCACCGTGGGACTGGGCAAACACGCCCCG